>DAISWT010000241.1:0-4859 GCA_036826235.1 Acidobacteriota bacterium
CGCCGCGAGCGAGGCCTCCTGATGGAAGCCGCCCGGCGAAAGCAGCGGCCGCGCACGCGACAGGAGGCGGAGGCCCGCGCCGAGGAGTTGCGGCGGCAGATCTGGCACCACCGCAAGCGCTACTACGTCGACACCAATCCCGAGATCTCCGACGCCGAGTACGACCACCTGGAGCGCGAGCTCGTCGAGATCGAGACGGCGTGGCCGGACCTGATCGTTCCCGATTCGCCGACGCAGCGCGTCGGGTCGGAGGTCGTGGGCGACCTGCCGACGGTGCGGCACGCCGTGCCGATGCTCAGCCTGGACAACGCGGCGTCGAGCGACGAAGTCCGGGAGTGGTACGACCGGCTTCTGCGCGTTCTGGGGACGTCGGGTGTCGAGGGGCAGGTGCCCCTGGCCGCCGAGCTGAAGATCGACGGGGTCTCGGTGTCGTTGATCTATGAGAACGGCTCCCTGACCCGCGGCGTGACCCGCGGCGACGGCGTCCTGGGAGAGGACGTGACGTTCAACATCCGCACCATTCCGTCGGTTCCGCTGCGCCTCCTGCGGCCGGTGCCGTTCCTGGAGGTGCGCGGCGAGGGGTACTACCCGATCGCCGCCTTCCAGGAGATGAATCGCCGGCGCGAAGAGGCGGGGGAGCCGCCGTTCGCGAACCCGCGCAACGCGGCCGCCGGCTCGATCCGGATGCTGGATCCGAAGGTGACGGCGCAACGCCCTCTCGATATGTTGATCTGGAACATGGCCCGGATCGGGGGCGCCCCGATGCCCGCGACCCACTCCGCCTGCCTCGAGTTCCTGGGCGATCTCGGGTTCCGGGTGAACGCGACACGCCGCTGCGGCACGCTGGACGAGGTCGAGGCCTACTACCGGGAATGGCAGGAGAAGCGCGATTCCCTTCCGTTCGAGGTGGACGGCATGGTCGTCAAGGTCGACCCGATCGAGCTTCAGGAGCTGGCCGGCAGCACGGCGCGCGCGCCGCGCTGGGCGATCGCCTACAAGTTCGCGCCCCGGCAGGCGACCACGACGGTCCTCGACATCCAGGTCAACGTCACCCGCTCGGGCGCGCTCACGCCGGTGGCGATCCTCGAGCCCGTGGTCATCGGCGGCGCGACCATCTCGCGTTGCACGCTGCACAACGAGGACGAGCTCGAGCGCAAGGACGTGCGCATCGGCGATCGCGTTCTGGTCGAGCGCGGTGGGGACGTCATCCCGAAGATCGTCAAGGTCATTCTGGAGGCGCGCCCACCGGGCGCCCAGGCGTTCAAGATGCCGCGCACCTGCCCGGTCTGCGGCGCGGCCGCCCCCCGCCCGGAAGGAGAGGTGTTCGCGCGCTGCGTCAACGTCTCGTGCCCGGCGCGCCTGAAGGAGTCGATCCTGCACTTCGCGCAGCGCGAGGCGATGAACATCGAGGGTCTGGGCGAGGCGCTGGTGAATCAGCTGGTCGATCGCGGCCTGGTGAAGGACATCGCGGACATCTACCGGCTCGATGCGCCGGCCCTCGCCGGCCTGGAGCGGATGGGGAAAAAATCGGCGCAGAACCTGGTGCGGGAGATCGAGAAGAGCAAGTCGGCGCCGCTGGAGCGTGTCATCTACGCCCTGGGGATCCGTTTCGTGGGCGAGCGCACGGCGCAGCTCCTGGCCGAGGCGTTTCCGGACATGGACTCCCTGATGCAGGCCACGAAAGACGAGCTGATGACCGTGTTCGAGGTCGGACCCAAGGTGGCCGACGCCATCCGCCAGTTCTTCGACCAGCCGCAGAACGCGCGGCTCATCGAGAAGCTCAAGGCCGCCGGGGTGAACATGCGCGCCGGCGAGAGACCCGCGGCCGCGGCCGGACCGTTCACCGGCAAGAGCGTGGTCATCACCGGGACGATCGAGGGGTGGCCGCGCGACGCGATCAAGAGGATGCTGGTCCGCCAGGGGGCGCGCGTCAGCGACGCGGTGTCGAAGAAGACGGACGTCCTGATCTGCGGCGCCGACCCCGGAACGAAGCGCGACAAGGCCCGCGCCCTGGGCGTGCGGGTGATCGAGGCGGAGGAGTTCCTGAAGCTGGTCGGCGGCGCCCGCTGAGGCGGCGGGCCGGCGCGCCCCGGGGTGAACGGACACACGACGCGGGAGAGACGAATGGCCGGGACGAAGGGTCAGATCGTCGTCATCGACGATGACGAGGGAAACCGCCGGGGCATCGAGATGGCGCTGCGCAAGGACGGGTACGACGTCGTCTCCTTCGCCTCGGGTCCCCGCGGGATCGAGCATCTGAAGCAGAGCGGCATCGACCTCCTGGTCACCGATCTGAGGATGCCGGGCATGGACGGCCTGGAGGTGCTGAAGCTCGCGAAGTCGGTCGACCCCGGGCTGGCGGTCCTGGTGATCACAGGCTTCGGATCGGTGGAGTCGGCCGTGGACGCCATGAAGCACGGCGCCGACGACTACCTCCAGAAGCCGGTCAACCTGGTCGAGCTGCGCAAGCGCGTGGCGGCGGCGGTCGAGAAACGCCGCCTGGCGCAGGAGGTCCGCCAGCTCAGGGAGCGGCTGGAGGAGAAGTTCTCCTTCGGCACCATCATCGGCGCGTCGAAGTCGATGCAGCAGGTCCTGCATCAGCTCTCCCTGGTGGCACCGACGCGCAGCAGCGTCCTGATCGTCGGGGAGAGCGGCACCGGCAAGGAGCTGATCGCCAACGCCCTGCACCAGAACTCGCCGCGCAAGGAGTTCCGCTTCCTGCCGATCAACTGCGCCGCCATCCCCAGCGACATCCTGGAGAGCGAGCTGTTCGGCCACGAGCGCGGGGCCTTCACCGGCGCGGTGCAGCGCAAGGCGGGGAAGTTCGAGCTGGCCGACCGCGGCACGCTGTTCCTGGACGAGATTGGCGAGATGCCGCTGCCGCTGCAGGCCAAGCTGTTGCGCGTCCTGGAGGACCGTTCGTTTATGCGCGTCGGCGGCACCGAGACAATCACCGTCGACGTCCGCATCATCGCGGCGACCAACTCCGACCTGGAGGCCCGGGTGGCGGCCGGCCCCTTCCGCAGCGACCTGTACTACCGCCTCAAGGTCGTCACCATCGTCGTCCCGCCGCTGCGTGAACGGCGCGAGGATATCCCGCTCCTGCTGCACCGCTTCTTCGAGATGTTCAAGGCGGAGAACGGCCGGCCGAACCTGGCCCTGGCGCCCGGGGTGGTCGAGGCCCTGGGACAGACCCGCTGGGAGGGGAACGTGCGGGAGCTGCGCAATCTGATCGAGAGCCTGGTGGTCCTCGCCGACGCCGGTACCCAGGTGATCACCCTGGAGCACCTTCCCGAGACCTACCGCGCGCCGCCGCCGGCGGCGACCCTTCCTCCGGCGGCCGACGGCCAGGTCCGCCGGATGGAGGAGATCGAGAGAGAGGCGATCCTGCGCACCCTGAGGCAGACCGGCGGCAACCGCACCCGCGCCGCTGAGATCCTCGGCATCGGCCTGCGCACCCTGCAGCGCAAGCTGCGTGAATACGAGCAGGCGCAGGGTGACCCGGCAAGTGCCGAGGGCCAGGCGGCGGAGGATTGAGGCGCCAGTTTGGCGGGCCGGGCCCTGCCTGCCGGCCGCCGGCGGCCTCCTCGACCCCGCCGCGCCATGTCCGCCGGTTCGACGTCCACCCGGCGAACCGGGACTAAGGTCCCGTTCTCCTGATGGTTGTGCGGGAACCGGCGGCGTCCATTGACACCGCGCCCGGCGGCCGGGACGCGTGGCATACCTCTTGCTGTCGAAAGTCGTCCTGATCGGCGCGTACCTGAGCGCGGCGATCAGAGACGGGGCGGCGCGCCTCGGCGTGGCCCGGCCGTCCTTGACGGAGGATCGGCGCGGCCCTATACTGACTTTTCTCAAGGAGAAGAAGTCCATGAAGATGAGCGGACAGCCCGTGACCCTCGCGTTGATCGCGGCGGCCTCGATGATCTTCGGCATGGCCGTCGCGGGCGGTCTCCACCTGACCAGCCCGGGGATCGCGGACGGAAGACTGGATGACAGGCCCCTGCACGCCGCGGCGCAGGCCCAGCTGGCGGCCGGGCGCGGCGCCGCCGGTGCGCCGGTGTCGTTCGCCGACATCGCCGATCGGGTCAACCCGGCGGTGGTGAGCATCACCTCCACCGAGACGGTGAAGCCCAAGGGTGGCCGCGGCAAGACGCCGTTTCACGGGGACCCCTTCGAGTTCTTCTTCGGCCCCGAGCAGAGGCGCCGTTTCGCGCCCGAGGAGGAGCCGCGGCTCGAGGTGAGCGGCGGCTCCGGGTTCCTGATCAGCGACGACGGCTACATCCTGACCAACTACCACGTCGTCGAGGATGCGACCAAGATCAAGGTCAACCTGAGCGGCGACCGCCGCGACTACGTCGCCGAGGTGATCGGCGCCGACCCGAGCACCGACATCGCGCTCATCCGGGTCAAGACCGACAAGAAGCTGCCGTCCCTGTCGCTGGGCGATTCGGATGTGATGCGAGTCGGAGACTGGGTCATGGCGGTGGGCAATCCCCTCAACTACGACCACACCGTGACCGTCGGCGTGGTGAGCGCCAAGGGGCGCGTCCTGCGCGACCTGTCGCGCGACTTCTCCCTCGACAACTTCATCCAGACCGATGCCGCCATCAACTTCGGCAACTCCGGCGGCCCCCTGGTGAACATGGGCGGCGAGGTGGTGGGGGTGAACACCGCCATCAGCAGCGTCGGGCAGGGGATCGGCTTCGCCGTGCCGATCAACGTGGCCAAGGGCATCATGACTCAGCTCAAGACCAAGGGAAAGGTGTCCCGCGGTTACCTGGGCATCGAGCTCGCCGAGATTACGCCGGACCTGCAGGAGGCATTCGGGCTGACGACCGACAAGGGCGCCTTGGTCAACT
>DAISWT010000242.1:0-2229 GCA_036826235.1 Acidobacteriota bacterium
CACAACATGCAGCAGGCGGCCCGGGCCTCGGATTACACCGGCTTCCTGCTCCTCGGGGAGCTGATCGAATTCAGGGACACGCCGGCTCTGTTCACCACCCCCGGCGATCGCCGCACCGAGGACTACATCACGGGACGGTTCGGATGACCCAGCACACCAGCCGGCACTACGAGCAGGAGCTGCAGGCTCTCAAGGAGAAGATCCTCCTCCTGGGGGGCAAGGTCGAGGAGATGATCGCCTCCGCCATGAAGTCGCTGCTGAACCGCGACCCCGGCCTGGCCCGGCGGGTGATCGCCTCCGACCGGGAGGTCGACGCGGCCGAGCTGGATAGCGATCACCTCTGTCTCAGTCTGCTGGCGCTGCGCCAGCCGGCCGCCTCCGACCTGCGCTTCATCGCCACGGCGCTGAAGATCGTGACCGACCTGGAGCGCATCGGCGACCTGGCCGTGAACATCGCCGAGCGCTCGATCGAGCTGAACGAGGAGCCGCCGCTCAAGCCGTACATCGACATCCCGCGCATGGCCACGGCCGCCTCGTCGATGGTCGGCCGGGCGCTGGACGCCTTCGTGCGGCGCGACCCGGTCCTGGCGCGCGAGGTGCTGGGCTCCGATTCGGCCGTCGACCAGCTCAACGTGCAGCTGTTCCGCGAGCTCCTCACCTACATGATCGAGGAGCCGAAGAACGTCACCCGCGCCCTGCGCATCACCTTCATCGCCAAGTACCTGGAGCGCATCGCCGACCACGCCACCAACATCGCCCAGATGGTCATCTTCATGTGCGAGGGGCGTGACGTGCGGCACCCGGCGGCCCAGGAAGGCGAGGCGGAAGAGTTCTAGAGTGTGGCGGCGGCCCGGCGGGGCCGGCCCGAGACCATGCGCCGGATCTTCTTCTTCGCCCGGTTCTCGATCAACCGGACCGCCTCCCGCGACATCCCGAGCTCGCCGCCGATCTCCCGCAGCGACAGCACCCGTCCGCGCCTCAGCCCGAATCGATCGGCCAGGACCCGGCGCTCCCGCTCACCCAGAGCCCCGAGGGCAACGCGCACGCGCGCGCGACCCTCGGCGTGGATCAGGGCGGCCTCGGGGCTCGGCGTGCGGACATCCACGAGAGATTCGTGGAACGGGAGTTCCGAGTGGTCGCCGGTCGTCTGATCGACCGAGAGCTCCCTGGTCTTCATCTGAAGGATCCGATCGACGCGCACGGTCGTGGTTTGAAGGTGTCGCGCGACCTCGTCGCGGCCGGCGTCACGCCCCAGGTCGCGCGACAGCTCACGCCCCGTGTCGAGCACCACGTGGATCTTCCTGCGCTGGGTCTGCGGCAGGCGGACGGCGCCCGCCTGGTTCGACACGGCGTTCAGGATCGCCTTGCGGATCCACCACACGGCGTAGGTGATGAAGCGGGTGCCGCGTGCGGGATCGAAGTGCCGCGTCGCCTCCAGGAGCCCGAGGTTCCCCTCGCTGATCAGGTCTTCCAGCGCCACCCCCAGACCGGAGTAACGCCGCGCCACGCGCACCACGAAGGCCAGGTTGGCCGTGGTCGCCGCGTGCAGCGTGCCGGCCGATCTCCTGGAGGTAGATCGACAGCGACGAGCGCGCGCGCCCCGGATCATGGATCGGTGTGGACATGAGGTCTCCTCCCTGGGACGGGGCCATCATGTCCCGCGCCGTCAAACGGCCGCGTGCCGGTCCGGTGACTATGAGGTGACTAGGAGCCCCCGGCGAGGAGACGGAGGATGCGCGGCGTGAGATGGAAGATCAACCGCCCCGCGCCGGGGCGCGGCACGCCCTCGTGGTCGATCCGGCACAGGCCGCCTTTCTTGAACTCCAGGGACAGATCGGAGCGCGGCTCGACGATCATGGCGCCCGCCAGCCGCGACAGGTCGGGCTCGTGTCCGACCAGAAGGACGGAGGCGTCGGCGGGGATCGAGGCGAGCGCCGCGAACACGCCGCCCGCACCGCCGCCAGGCGACAGGGGGCGCAGGGCCCGCCGCGGCGGACGCGGGCTGAGCGACGTCGCGACGATGCGGGCCGTCTGCCGGGCCCGCACGAACGGCGAAGTCAGGACGAGATCAAAACGCAATCCGAGGGCGCGCATGCCGCGCGCGGCCCTCGCCATCTTGCGACGGCCCTCGTGCGTCAGGGGACGGTCGGAATCGGCGGGATACCTGCGCGGGTCGCGCGGTCCGGCGATGGCGTGGCGCAGAAGATGGATACGCATCACGGCGGGCGG
>DAISWT010000242.1:2260-4848 GCA_036826235.1 Acidobacteriota bacterium
GCGACGGTCCGCGGGCGGTGCGGGCCGGGGCCTCGTCGACGGACCGCGGACCGCTCACCGGCGCCGCCGCCTCATCCTCTTCGGCCTCGAACAGCAGGGGGCGGATCGTGTCGAGACTCGTCGACAGAACCTGCATGCGGCGGTCGTCCAGAAGCGCCTGGACCCGGCGCCGGATGCGCGCCTGGATCTCGTCGACGCCGAGGGTGGCGTCGACCGTCACGAAGCCGAACTCGCGGGCCATCCTGTTGTACTGGCGGATCAGGCGCCACTGGTACTTGCGGAACGACTCGAACAGGTCGGTGCCGAGATGCATGTCCATGCCGGATTCCCAGTAGTCGATGCCGCGGCTGCCCAGGACACGCCGCACCAGAGTGTCGGCGTCGGTCTTCAGATAGAGCGTCAGGTCGGGAACCAGCGCGAAGCCGAAGACGCTCCGGATCCACACCGGGTCGGCGCCGCGCACCACGCTGCGGGCGAAGGCGGTGAAGACGTAGCGATCGGCCAGCACCACGAACCCGGAGCGCAGCGCCGGCAGGATGATCTTCTCCAGACGGTCGGCGAAATCGGTGGCGTACAGCAGGCTGAAGGTGAGCTGGTTCAGGTTGTGTCCGGCCTTGGCGGCGCCGATCGTCTCGGACATCAGCTCGGAGCGCGTCCAGCCGGTCTCGATAACGCCGTAACCCTGGACCTCGAGCCATTCCTTGAGGAGGGCGACCTGAGTGGTGCGACCGACGCCGTCGGTGCCCTCGAGGGTGATCAGCGTGCCCTTGAGATCGCGGACGCCGGCGTACGGCAGACCGTGGCCGTAGAACTTCGCGCCTTCCTTGCCGGGGATCATGAGGCCTCCGCCAGACCGGTCTCGTTGTAGAGGCGGGCCACGATGGACCTGACCTGTTGCTGCTGGCTGTCGATGCTGCGCGTGCCGTCGATGACCCGGAAGCCGAACTCTTCGGTGATCCGGTCGTACTCCTCGATGACGCGGCTCTGGAACATGCGGAAGCTCTCGACGGGGTCCGGGCTCAGGCCGAGGTCCATGCCGGCCTCGTAGAACTTGATCTTCGCCCGGGAGCCCAGGATGCGGTCCACCGCGACGTCGATCGGCACGCGGAAGTAGAACGCCACATCCGGCTTCACGGCGAAGGAGTAGAGATCGCGCGCCCAGCGCGGATCCACGCCGCGCGCGATGTCGCGCGCGAAGGCGGTGTAGATGTACCGGTCGGCGAGGACCGTGATCCCCGACTTCAAGTAGGGGATGATGCGGTAGGTCAGCCGGTCGGCGAAATCGGTGGCGTGCAGCAGGCTGAAGGTCGTCGGGGTGAGCAGGTTCTTCTTCTTGCCGCGCTTGGTGGCCTGCCGCACCAGGTCGGAGGAGTTCCACTCGGTGAACACGACCTGATGCCCGCGCGCCTGCAGCCACTTGTGCAGCAGCTTGATCTGGGTGCTCTTGCCGGAGCCGTCGATGCCCTCGACGACAATCAACCTGCCCCGCCGGAGCGCTGGTCGGCCGTGCGCCATCCTCTTCCCGTAGGGTATGAAGGCGACACTATACCCGAACTCCCTCCCGGCGTTCTGTGACAACAACGTGACAAGTTGCAAAATTCGCCGTAGAGAAGAGCGTCTCGATCGCCCCTAACCTCAGGTGATCCTGTATGATGCGCCTATGATCGAGCAGGCGCGGAAGATCATCGCCGACCGCGGCCGCAGCGTGCTGAAGGCGAGACGGGGGGTGCTCGAGGACGCGAATGCGGAGGCCATCCACGATCTGCGGGTTGCCACGCGCCGTCTTCAGGCCGCCCTCGACATCTTCGGACCCTACCTTCCTGACCGCGAGCGCCGTCGCCTTGATCGGCGGGCGCGCACGATCAGACGGAAGCTCGGAGCGCAGCGGAACGCCTGCATGGTGCTGGAGGTGCTCTCGCAGATCAGCCCCCGGCTGCCTGGCTACGAAAAGCGCTTCGCGGCCGGCCTGAAGCACCGGCTCGGGAAAACGAGTGCTGCGGGCCGGCGCGCCGCCCGGCGGAAGGGGCTTCCCGGTCTGCGCAAGCGCCTGGCGGCGTTGCTCCGCGCGCTGCGGCGCGAGGGCGCGGCGACGCGCTCCGGCCCGGCACCCGCGATCGATCCGGCGCGCGCCGGCGCCGTGCTGCGAGCCTGCCGGGAGGCGCGCGACGGGGACGCGGAGGCGCTGCACCGGCTGCGCATCGCGATCAAGCGCCACCGCTACGCCATGGAGATCCTGGCGGAGGCCGGGGTCGGCGGTCTGCGGCCGGCGATCCGCGAGGCCCGGGTGCTGCAGACCCACCTCGGCGATCTGCACGATCTCGATCTGCTGATCGACCTGGTTCACCAGGAGGCCCACCGCCCCGGGGGCGAAAGTCTGCTGCGCCGGCTGCTGCGCCGCCGCCAGGCCGAGCGCGTGATGAGCCGGTTGTCCCGTTACCGGCCCGCGATCGGGAGCGGCGCGGTGGGCAAGACGGCCGCCCGCCAGGCCGGTCCGCGCTCCGGGGGGCCCCGCCCTGAGGCCGGGCCGAGGGCGGCGGCATGAAGCGGACGGTGCTGGGCGTGGTCGACATCGGATCGAACACCATCCG
>DAISWT010000243.1:0-4794 GCA_036826235.1 Acidobacteriota bacterium
GGCTTCGCCCGCGGGCGGCGCGGCAGCGGTCCCTCTGTCCCGGGCGGAGGGTTTGCTTTTCGGGCCCGCGGCCGCTCGAGGAGGCCCCGGCGCGAGCAGGATCAGACAGGCCAATGGCGGAATAAACCGGAAGACCGGGGACGGCGGCATCGACTATCCTCCAGCATCACGGAAGGGTGGCGGCGAAGGATAGGGCCCCGGACGGGGTCGCGTCAACCGGCTCAGCGCTGTGCGAGGCCGGGCATGGCCGTCGGCGGCACCGGCACCAGGCACTGCGGCAGGCGCTGCAGGGACTCCAGGCCGAAGACGAGGCGCTGGCCGTCCTGGTAGCCGCGGGCGTAGCGGCCGGCGGCGTCGCCGCCGCCGAAGCCGGCGAGGCGCGGCGGGGCCGGGGCGACGTTCGCGAAGTCGCGGCTCATCAGTTCGTTGCACTGGCCGAGATCGACGGCGCGCATCGCCTCGATGCCGGCCGCGAATCCTTTCAGATAGTCCGGGTCGCTGGTGACGCGGTCGGCGAGCCGCGAGGTTTCCTCGCGCGTCTTGTCGATGCGGGCCTGGATCGCGACGTTCACCTGCTGCGCCTTCCAGGCGGCGTGCTCGGCGAGGGTGCGGTCATAGTCGGCGGGGTAGGCCTCGCGCTTGCGGTGGTTCCAGGTCTTCGCCTGCATCGCCTCGTCCTGGCTGTTGAAGCGCCTCACGAGCGCCTGCAGCGCGGCCTCGATGCCGTCGGCGTTGTCCCCCGAGATCAGCGAGCGGGGCAGCTCGACGTCCAGCTCGAGGAGACAGCGGGTCTCGTTGAACAGCGTGAACGGCCCGTCCTGGTAGGAGGTCAGGACCGGCTCCGGCAGACCGAGAAAGAGATCGACGCGCGAACGCTTCACGTCGATCTTCCCGACCTGCGCCAGCTCGCCGGGGCGGAAGCGCAACCTTCCCCGGCTGTTGACCAGCGTGCCGCTGACGTTGTTGTTGGTGTGCGTCCCCGAGCAGTCGGAATAGGTGTCCACGGCGGTGATGACCCAGGCGCCGCGCCAGCGCGATTCGAGCTTGCGCTCCAGCTCGGACGCGAAGGCCGGCACGGAGGCCGCCATCGGTAGCAGAACCAGGGTCGATGCCGCCAGCAGCCTTCGTCTCATGGGACACTCCTCCCGTTTCCTGCGGGTCATCTCATGTTGGCGGCGGGCGTCCCGCGGGTTTCCTGGAACTGGAGCATCCACGGGGCCCGCCACGAGCCGAGGCGTAAACGTAGGTTTCGTGTCTCGACCTGTCAATGAAGTGGCCGGCCGGTGCCGGGGCGGCGCGGGGATCGGGTGTCAAAAAACCGTTGCTTCCTTCTCCCGGGACGGTATTCTTCCGGGCTGTGAAGCTCAGACCCCTTGCGGTCTTGATCCTCTCCACCCTGCCGGCCCCGCTGGCGGCCCAGACGACCTCGCCGGAAATCGTGCTGACCGTGAAGCCTGGACCCGGCGCCCTCGATGTGACCCTGGAGTGGACGGGAGGGCAGCCGACCTACGAGGTCTACCGGTCAGCCGACCCTAGCGCCGTGTGTCGCGCCGACACCCTGCTGGGCGTCACGGACATCCCGAGCTGGATCGACGTGGCGCCGCAAGGCACGGTGTTCTACAAGGTGCACAATCCGTCCTCGGCCGAGCCCGCCGAGGTGTGCAACGGAGTGGACGACGACTGCAATGGCATCATCGACGACAATGCGACCAATTGTAATGCCGCACTTTGCCAGGCCTGCATCGGTGGAGCGTGCCGGAGCCGGTGCGGAGCCTGCGAGGACTGCGTCAACGGGACCTGCCAGACCCGCTGCGGTCCCTGTCAGACATGCCTGAACGGCACCTGCGGCCCGTGCGACGCCGGCCAGTGCCAGGTCTGCGCCTCCGGTGTCTGCCAGAGCACGTGCGACAACAGCCTGTGCCTGGCGTGCGGCGCCAACGGAACGTGCGCCAGCACCTGCGCCACGTGCGAGAGCTGTCTCGGCGGGATCTGCATGGACGCCTGCGACCGCACCCAGTGCCTGAGCTGCCAGTCCGGCGCCTGCAAGCCGTTCTGCGACCCGGTCTGTCAGACCTGCACCGCCCAGGGCTGCACGGACACGTGCGGTCCCTGCCAGCGCTGCGTCAGCGGTGCCTGCCACAGCCGGTGCGATCCGAACAACTGCGAGGATTGCATCGACGGGATGTGCCGGAGCCGGTGCGCTCCCACCGAATCCTGCGTGAGCGGAATCTGCCAGCCGTCCAGTACGGGGTCAATCCCCGGCTGACCCCTGAGTAGAGTTTCTCGAACGGGCCCGCGCGGCCGGTCCGGAGGAAGGAAGTCGCCCGGCCGGCGGCCCCCGTCGGAGTCGACGGGGACCGCCGGCGAGGCGGAGACGGGAAGCTGCGGCGGCGGCTCGGGCGCCGCCGCCGCATCCCCCGTCAGAAAACCAGAATCTGGCTGGCCTCCCTTTCGGTCTTGGAATCCCGGTACATGAGCAGGAGACCCGTCTGCGACGGCGAGGCGACGTCGCCGCCGGGCACGGCGTTGATCATGAGCGTGCTGCTCCCGCCCGCCGGCACGCCGGCCGCCGGGATGCCCGACCCGGTGAAGCGTGGGGTGCCGAGCGTGTAGGTGATGCCCTCGATGGCGTCCGTCAGGGCGCCGCTGAAGTAGTTGTCGAAGGCGAACACGGAGAAGCCGAACTGCGTGCCCGGGGTCAGGCCGAGGGCCGCGAGCGGCGCTGTGAGGATGGCGTTCGCCGAGTCCAGGTCCGCATCGGTGAAGAAGAACACCGAGGAGGTGTTGGTGGCGAGGTTGAACACCCCGGTCACGTTCTGACCGCTCGCCGCGAAGCCCCCGTTCTCCAGGTTGAAGACAACGAAGTCAAAATCGCCATCGTTGTCCTTATCAATGTAGATGTCGAACTCGGCCGGATAGTTCGGGTGCGACCGCTGGCCGAACGTATTGACGGCGAACTGGACGCCGAAGTTGCCGCCACCGATGCCGACGAGACGCGCCCCCACGGCCCTCAGATCGACGACCGCGAAGTTGTCCCCGGGGTTCGGCAGGAACTTTTTCGGGATCTTGCCGCTCGTGCCGAGCAGGGAGAAGACATCCACGCGGCCATCGACGGCGCCGGCGTTGCTCAGGGCCAGGGAGCCGGTGCCGCCGCTGAGAGTGACGTTCGTGGCCGCGGGTGTCACCGCCGCCGACCTGTGTGGCAGGACCTGCCAGGCGAGGTGGATGTTGTCGGTGGCGTCGGCGATGCCGAGGTAGCCGTCGAACTCGACCCCCTGCAACCGGAAGCCGTCACCGCCCCGGCTGCCGCCGTTGAGCGTCCAGATCGGCAGCTTGGAGGGGTCGATGCTCAACCTCACCCTGAAGGTCGCGCTGCTGTCGGCCGCCACCACGATGCTCCCGGGCGCCGACAGGGTCACCGCCCCGGAAGCCGCGTCGTCCGCGTAGCGGAACGCCGAGGAGATGGAGTAGGTGCGCGCCGTGGAGCCGTAGTTCCGCACCCGCACCGTCTTGCTGAGGGTCGTGGGCGAGGCCGCCGACAGGTAGCCGAACGACAGGCTGCCCGTCAGGTCTGCGTCATCCCACGCGGCGGTCGTGCTGTTGGCCGCCCTGTCGACGCGCACCTCGCCCCCGCCGATCCGGGTGATCGGCGCCAGGACGCCGGGCTGCGTGGCCGGGTTGATGGTGATGTTGGTCTCGGCCGTGTTCATCAGCAGCGACTTGAAC
This sequence comes from Acidobacteriota bacterium, assembly GCA_036826235.1. Taxonomy (GTDB): domain Bacteria; phylum Acidobacteriota; class Polarisedimenticolia; order Gp22-AA2; family Gp22-AA2; genus Gp22-AA3. Next base: position 3,727 of record DAISWT010000243.1, read on the forward strand.
TCGGGCGGCGTGCGCGCCGGGTACTTCTGGACCAGGAGCGCAGCCGAGCCGGAGACCATCGGCGCGGCCCCGGAGGTCCCGCCGAAGGCGGTCGCACCGGTCCCCGAGCCGGCCAGCGCCGAGACGGAGGCGCCGGGGGCGCCGATGTCCGGCTTGATCGCGTTGAAGCTGTAGTTCGGTCCGCGCGACGACGTGCTGACCATGCTCATGACGAGCGGCGTGGTGACGGAGGGCGACAGCGTCGCGATGACCGGATCCGCGATGTGAGCCTTGATCAGACCGGAGGTGCTCTGGGTGATCACCAGGGTCGGCACGAACGTGTCGCCTCCGCCGAAGGAGAAGGAGACGGCGTCGCCGGCGGCCACCAGCCCAATCAGCACGCCGACGGCCCCCGCCTTGGCGGCGCGGTCCACCTTGAGGCTGACGTTGCACGCCCCGCGGTCGATCAGGGCGACTTTGCCGGAGGGATCGGCGAGATAAGGGTCCCCGCCTGGAGAAACCGTCCCGGCCGGGCAGCCGCGACCGACGAAGGCGACCGGGACCATGTTGAAGCCGCCGTCGACCGGGGCCCAGTCCACCGTCGCGGTGTTCGAATAAGTCCCGGCAATCGAGGCGGGCGAGTTGATCACCAGCGGGTAAACAACGGCGCTCGGCACCTGGGTCTGGGCCACGCTGATGACTTCGGGCGTCGAGGACGGCGAGCCGGTGATGTAAGGACGGTCGGCGCTGTTGCCCGCCGAGGCCACGACCACCACGCCCGCGCGGACGGCGTTGGCGCTGGCTTCGCTCAAATCATCCTCGGCCTGCCCGTAGGAAGCGCCGAGGGACATGTTGACCACGTCCACCGCGTCGGAGATGTTGCCGTCGCCGTTGGGGTCGAGGGCGAAGTCCATCCCCTCCAGGAGGGCGACGCCGCTGCACGAATTCGACACGGCGCTGCAGACCTTCACGGCGTAAAGGCTGGCGCCCGGCGCCACTCCCTTGTGGGAGCCGCCGTCGTTCCCGGCGATGATGTCGGCGACATGGGTTCCATGATCACCGGCGCAGGGCGGGGCGATGGCGGCCGGC
>DAISWT010000244.1:0-4782 GCA_036826235.1 Acidobacteriota bacterium
CACCCGCAGGGGAACTAGTGCCTCACGTGTCCGTTTCGCGACGTCCCCGCCTCCTCAGGATGTTCGCGATCTCCGCGGCGCTCCTGGCGCTGATCTTCGTGGGCCGCCTGGTGGTGGCGGCGGGCACCCTCACCCTCTACGTCGACGCCCACAGCACCTGCACCGCGGGCTGCGGCAGCCAGGCCGCCCCCTACCCCACCATCCAGGCCGCCATCAATGACGCCGACAGCCGTATCACCGCAGGCGGCATCAGCGGCGCTACGATCCAGGTGGCGGCGGGCAGGTATCCCGAGCGCCTCTTCATCTTCCCCAATATCCACGTCATCTGCGCCGGCCCTTCCGTGACCACGATCGACGCCACCGGCAGAGGGCGCTCCGCCGTCATCCTCGCCGCCGGCAACGTCCCGTTCCCGCGGCCCGAGGTCGACTTCTCCGTCGAGAACTGCACGATCACCGGCGGCATCGGCGAGGTGCGCTCCGGCGAAACGCGCATCTCCGGCGGCGGCGTCTTCATCCTCGGCAACGCCGTAGTCAGCAACAATGTGATCACCGGGAACGTGATGGCCGGCGCTCAACCCAACTGGGTCGGCGGCGGCGTCTACGTCGGCTACGGCGACCCGGTCATCATCGGCAACACCATCACCAGGAACGTCGTCAACCCGCCCCCCCTCGGCGGCTCCACCGACTCGTTGGCCATCGGCGGCGGCATCCATGTCGAGGGCAACGGCATCGGCCTGGTCGCCACTCATGCCCGCATCGAGGCCAACACCATCGTCGATAACGTCGCCCAGGGCGAGGTCGGCAAGGGCGGCGGCCTGCGCGTCGATGGCGACGTCGGCACGGTGGTCACCCGCAATATCATCGTCGGCAACCGGTCCTCCTTCGGCGGCGGCGGGATCATGGTCTACGGCACGGTCTCAGTCTCCGATAACCTGGTGTTCGGCAACTCCGCCCTGATGTTCGGCGGCGGCATGAACATCTACCAGGCCAACGCCCAGATCACCAACAACACCATCGTGGGCAACACGCTCAGTCAGACCACCAAGCCTTCCGGCTACACCTACGCCACCTACGGTGGCGGCGTGTGCGTCGACGCCCTGATCCCGCAATCAGGTAATCCCTCGGTGTGGATCACCAACAACCTGGTCATCTCCAATACGGTCACCGCCGCCGGCACCACCGGCGGTCTGCACAGCCACATCACCAGCCCGATCATCAGCTTCACCGACCTGTGGAACAACCTGAAGCTCCCGGCCACCATCGACGACGTCGGCGGCGACTTCACCGAGGTCCAGGTCATCGGGCTGCGGAACAATACCTCCCAGGACCCGCGTTTCGTCAACCCGCCCGTGTTCGCCGACTTGACGGTGGCCGCCGGCAGCACCACCACCGTCGCCGTTCTGATGGCCTCCCGCTACCAGGTGAACCAGGTGCTGGAATACAACAATGACGCGGTCCCCCGGACCATTACCGCGGTCAACGTGACCACGAACGTCGTGACGTTCACGCCGGCGCTGCCGGCCGCCTCGCAGGCGTTCAAGCTGCTGGCCGACTGGGGAACCTCGACCAACGTCGTCGAAGACTTTCATGTTCAGTCCGGTTCGCCGGTCATCGACTCCGGAACCAACGAGGCCGCACCGGGCGTCCCGGTCCCGACCATCGACCTGGACGGCTTGCCGCGCGTCCTGGACGGCAACGGCGACGGCACCGCGACCGCTGACCTCGGGTCGTACGAGTTCATGGTGCCCGACTGCGATGGGGACGGCGTGCCGAACGGTCTGGATTGCGCGCCGTGCGTCAGCTCGGTGCAGACCCCGCCGGGACCGCTTGGACCGACGCTGAAGGTCGCGCCGGGAGCGCCGACCGCGATCACCTGGGGCAGGATCGCCCAGGCGAACGTGTTCAACGTCTACCGTGGGACCTCGAGCGGCGGCGCCTTCGCCTTCAACCACACCTGCCTGGAGAGCGCCTCGCCCGATCGGGCCGCGCAGGACCCGGCCAACCCACCTCTGGGCACGCTCTACTATTACCTGGTGAGCGGCGTGAACTCCTGCAGCGAAGGGTGCCTGGGGCTGGTCGCGCCACCGGGCGCGTGCGAGATCCCGAACCCCGCCCCATGCTCCGCCACCCTCGCCGACTCCGACCTCGACACGGTGCTCGACATCGACGACAATTGCCCGCTGGCCGCCAACGCAGCGCAGACTGACCAGGACAAGGACGGTGTCGGCGACGTCTGCGACAACTGCCCCACCGTGGCCAACCCCGACCAGGTCGATACCGACGGCGACGGCGCCGGCGACCCTTGCCAGGACAGCGACCACGACGGCTTCATGTTCACCGTCGATTGCAACGATCATAACCCGGCGATCCATCCGGGGGCGCTCGAGGTCTGCAACGGCGTGGACGACGACTGCGACGGCTCCGTGGACGAAAACCTGGGGACGACGACGTGCGGAACGGGCGCCTGCACGCGCACCATTAACAACTGCGTCAATGGCTCGCCCCAGACCTGCACCCCCGGCACACCCGCCGCCGAGGTCTGCAACGGCATCGACGACGACTGCAACGGCACCGTCGATGACGGCCTGGGCACCATCACCTGCGGGATCGGGGCGTGTACGCGTACCGTGGACGCCTGCATCGGCGGCGCTCCACAGACCTGCACCCCCGGCACACCCGCCGCCGAGGTCTGCAACGGCATCGACGACGACTGCGACTCAAGGGTGGACAACGGGTTCCCCGACACCGACGCGGACGGGCTCGCCGACTGCATCGACCCGGACGACGATAATGACGGCGTGCCGGACACCTCCGACTGCGCCTCGCTCATCAACAGCGTATCGGTCATTCCGTCGGAGGTCGGTCCAACACTGCTGTCTGTCACCGGCGGTCCGCCGGGCGCCTTCGGCTTTACTCCGATCGTCCAGGCCAATGTCTACAACGTGTATCGCGGGACGTTCCAGACGGGCGGCACGATCGGCGTTACGGCGGCGTGTCTCGTGCCGGAAGTGCCGCGCTGGGGCCTCAATGATACCGCGGCGCCACCGATCGGCAGCGCCTTCTACTATCTGATTACGGGCGTCAACCAGTGCGGCGAAGGAGGTCCCGGCCTCGCCTCCTCGGGCCAGCCGAGCGCCATCGCCACCCATTGTCTCCCGCAGGCGATCGACACCGACGGCGATGCCGTGCGCGACATCGACGATAATTGCCCGCTGGCCCCGAACCTGCTCCAGACGGACCGTGACCATGACGGCCGCGGCGACCTGTGCGACAACTGCCCCGACACGCCAAACCCTGGACAGGAAGACGCTGACGGGAACGGCGTCGGCGACGCCTGTCCCCCGTAATTGACCGGGCAACTGTCAGGGCCTGTATGGGGGCGGGCTCAGGCGGGACGGGAGACGAGCGGGCGGGGATCACATCCCCGCCCGCTCTGGATCACTTCCTGAACACGCGGGCACGACTCAGGGGATCGGCTCGCCAGGGCTGCCCTTATTGATCTCGAAGCAGAACTTCGAGCAGGTGGTGGCAATCCCTCCCAGATCCTTGCAGCAGACCTCGCACTGACCGTGGTTGGAGAGGGCCAGACAGTCGGCCATGTCTGAAGGCGTGGGGGTCGTCCCGCTCGCCGCGACGCTGGACGAGGTGAGACTGGAGCCGATCAGGAGAAGCGCCTGTTCAGCCTTGGCGCGACTGACCGTCTGTTGTGGTGACGACGTCGTAACCTTCACGCCGTAGTGACCCAGGATCTCGGCGAGCTTCTCTTCGCTCAACGTCGCCTTGGGATCGCCCAGCGGCACGCCGGACTTGCGCAGGGCATCGGCGGCGCTCTTGATCTCGACGGCGCGCCCGTTCCCCGACACCTTGGCGAGCATCACCGCGAAGTCCCCGACGGTGACCGGCGCCGTGCTCTTCTGGTTACGGGCCTGCTCGGCGGCCACCGAGGCCACCGGCAATGTGGCCGTCAGGAGCAACGCGAGCAGCGGATGGGAAATTCTCATGATGGCCCTCCTGTGGGCGGAAAAGTACGCACACCAGAATCCGCCTTTTGTGTACCGTCAAGTCGGTGACCAGTCAACCGTTTTGTCGTGGTGGGCGGTGAAGAATTGTCCGGTGTCTGCCGGTGGCCTGTCCCCCGGGCGTTTCAGCCGATGACCGCTCGCGTGGACGTAATTGCTTGACAAGGGCCGCCTTGCGCCGGATAGAAAGAGGCGGCAGAAAGCAACCTCTCGAAGCCGGGTCGAGCCTGGAGGGAGCGTGGGGCTGCCATCCAGAGGTCGGGGGGCAAGCAAGAGTTTGAATCGTGCCGCGGCAGGAGGGCCGTTGCGGGCTCCTTTCTGCGAAATCCTTCGATCGGGCGTTCTCGGCCTCTTCCTGGCGCTTCTCATCCGGACGACTCCCGGCGCGACCGAGATCACCCTCTACGTTGACGCACGCAGCACCTGCACCAGCGGCTGCGGCTCTTCCACGAGCCCCTACCCGACGGTCCAGGGCGCCATCAACCAGGCGAACGCGCTCATAAGCGCCGGCAGCGCCTCCTCGGCGACCGTGCAGGTCGCGGCCGGCGTTTACCGGGAGCATCTCTTCATCTTTCCCGACGTCCATGTCAGCGGTGCCGGGGCGGCGAGCACGACCCTCGACGCCACCGGATTCGGGCGCAGCGCCGTCATCTTCGCTCAGGGTCTGACCGGTCGGCCCCGGAGAAATTTCTCCATCGACGGGTTCGCGGTGACGGGAGGGAGCGGCGAGGTTGGCGCAGTGCTCGATTCCGTCACAGGCGGC
>DAISWT010000245.1:0-4071 GCA_036826235.1 Acidobacteriota bacterium
GAGGTGAACAGGCCGCCAAGAAGCGCGCCGACGATGCCGAGTGCCATCCCCACGCCGGTCGAGATGGTGCCGATCTCCTGAGGACTCATGCCGCGGTCGATCCAGAACGGCTTGATCATCGGGCCGACCGCGACGTAATCCATCCTGTAAATGAGGACGAACGCGAAGATGGCGATCGAACCGGGGCGGCTGAGGAACGCCACGAACCCCTGGGCCCACTCGCGCGGCCGCTGGTGGACGACCTGGACGCTGGGTGCGGCGAGCGCCGCGACGGCCATCGCCACGAAGGCCAGCGCCAGGGCGAGAAAGACCCAGGTCCAGCCGAAGGGCGCGACGAGGTACATGGTCGCGCCGCCGCCGGCCAGCACACCGAAGCGGTAGAGACCGGCCCGCAGGCTGTTGATCGTCCCCTCTTCGCCCTTGGCGGCGATCCCGACGCTGAAGGCGTCGATGGCGATGTCCTGCGTGGCGGAGGAGACGGTGAAGGCGACGAGAAGGATCCAGAGAATTGAGCCCGGGCGCCCGGCGTCGAACAGCGGCACGCAGAACATGGCGAGGGCCATCGCGAAGCAGCAGAGGGTCACCCAGGTGCGGCGCTCTCCGAACCGGTCGAGGAGCGGCGACCAGAACACCTTGATGGTCCACGGCAGGGTGAGCGCGCCCATCATGCCGATCTCGGTGAGCGAGACGTTGTTCTGGCGGAAGTAGACCGGCAGGACGTCGAGGACGACGCCGAACGGCATCCCCTGGGCGAAGTAGAAGACCGAGATCCAGAAGAGCTTCTTGCGAAGAGTCATCCCTTCCTCAATCCCTGGAAAACGTCCGGGCTCCCCGGCCGGCCGGCGGCCGCGATTTCAATATGGTTACCGGCCGCGGGAAGTCAAGGGAGCCTAATAATAATGACAGGGGTCGGCGCCCGCTAAACCCGGCCGATGCTGCGCGTCACGACAGGTATCCCCAGGTCTGCAGGAGATCGCCTTCGCGGTTCCAGCGCTCGCCGATGTCGGTGCGGTAGAACATGTTCGGGATCATGATGTTCCTGACGCGGTTGTAGGCCTCGCGGCGGGCGTCCTCCATGGTCGAGCCGCTGCCGGTGACGACGATGGCGTAGCCGGAGTTGCCGGCCAGGCGCCAGTCGCCCTCCACCAGCCGGATATCACCGGGATGAATCCCCTCCGCCATCGGCTTCTTGAACAGGACGACGGCGTCCTCGGAGAACTTGCGGAAGGCATCGGGGTCGATGAACGGGAAGGGCGGGACGGCGATGACGACGCAGATCTGGAAGCCGCGCTTGGTGCGCAGGTTGAACGGCTCGCCGCGCGCCAGGGCCGGCAGGAACTCGCCCCACTTCGAGAGGGCCCCTTCGATCTGAAGATTGATCGTCGGGTAGCCGAAGCGGCAGGTGAACTCCAGCGGGTAGATGCCGCGCGAGTTGACGATGCAGTTGATGTCGATGTAGCCGGTGTAGCCGGCGGCGGCGAGGCGCTCCTTCATCTTCAGGAGCGTGTTGTTGAACAGCTGGTTCGGGCCGTACCAGAACCCGGCGGTCCCCATTTCGCCGGTCTGCGGCCCGATCTCGTCGTTGAACATCCTCTTGTGCTCGAAGTTGATGAACACCGGAAGGATGAAGTCGCTGCCGTTGAAGAAGGCGCCCACCGCCACCTCGACGCCGTTGGCGAACTTCTGCAGCTGGAACACCTTGATCTTGGAGGCCCAGCCCTTCTTGTAGTGCTCGAGCATCGACAGGATGTCGAGACCGTCTTCCTCCTGGCCGACGAACGACAGCACCTTCTCGTTCTGCGCCCGGCCGCTCGGCTTCACCACGTAACGGCCCGGGTTCTCCTTGACGAACGTGACGGCGTCGTCGAACGACGTGAACTCCCAGCGCGGCAGGGTCGTCATGCCGGCGGCCTTCATCTCCTCCTGGCCGAAGTCGCGGTCCATCTCGAGCCGATCGGTATAGGCCGTGCCGCCGATGACCGCCTTCCCCTCCTTGCGCAGCTTCTCGACGAGCGACCCGAACTCGCAGTCGTCGAACACGATCACGTCCGCCCAGTCCTTGAGGTCCTCCCAGCGATCGACCTTTTCGACGAAGCCGTCGCCGACGTCACGATCGGACTTCGAGATGACGTGGTATTTGACGTCGAAGCCCTCCTTCTGCACCTGCCACGCGAGGTCATGGATCAGGGCGTACTTCGAGATGAACAGGAAGCGCGTGGCGGCAGGCTTCGGCGCTTCCTTGGGCGCTTCCTTCGCCGCTTCGGGTGGCCCGGCCGGCTCGGAAGGCTTCTCGATGTCATTCTTGCTGTTGTTGTCCTTCACCGCACTCTCGCTTTCAGTAGAAAGTTAACGCCTCCGGGCGCCCTTGGCAAGAGATTGATTCACACGCGCCCGCGCCGCGAGTCAGACCGCTTCGATCCGCGGGCGCCAGGCGACCAGGCAGGCGATGGCGCCGATCAGGACGGCGGTGAGGGAGCCGAACAGGAGAGGGTACGAGCCGAGCGGCTTGAGGAAGCCGCCGATGAGCGGGCCGAGGAAGAACCCGGAGGAGAAGGCGTAGCTGTGCGAGGCGGTGGCGTACACGCGATCGTCACGGGCCATGCCGCGATTCAGCAGCGCGACCGCCGGAACGTAGATCAATACTTCGACCAGTCCGACCAGGAAGAAGACGGCCCACAGCGGGAGGGCGGAGACCAGGGACAGGAACGCGGCGTTCAGCGCGGCGGCGTAGACCAGACCGGCGATGATCAGCCGCGTGTCTCCGACGCGGTCCGCCAGCATGCCGGTGAAGCGAGGCAGGGCGATGCTCGGCAGTCCGGCGACCGCGAACAGGAGCCCGATGCCGATCCTCCGGACGCCCATCTGGTCGGCGAGCAGCGGACCGAAGGCCTCGATCGTTCCGTAGTAAAACGACAGAGCGAAGGTCGCCACGGCCGACGCCAGGACCGCGGGGTGCTTGAGGACGCGCAGGACGCCCTCGAGGGTGGTGCGCACGCCGGGACGCCCGGTCTCCGGCAGCGCCACGAGGCCGGCGGCGAACGCCACGGCCGAGAGGACCGCGTACACCAGGAACGGGAAGCGGACGCTGCCGACACCGCCGAGGGCAGGGCCGACGACGAACCCGAGCGACCAGGCCCCGGTGATCCAGGAGAGCGACCGCCCCATCGAGGCATCGGGGCTGAGATCGGCCGCGATCGTCAGGGCTCCGACCCAGATGGCGGTGGCGCCGAGCCCCTGCGTGAACCGCGCCGCGACGAGCCAGCCGTAGCCCGGCGCCAGGACGAACCCGACCGAGGCGAGGGTGAGGCAGCCGAGCCCGACCAGGACCAGGGCGCGGCGGCCGAAATGATTGGCCAGGACGCTGAACGGGATGCCGGCGACCAGCCCCACGGCGGCGTACAGGCCGACCAGGAAGCCGATCTGCGCGTCGCCGGCGCCGGCGCTGCGCGCCAGGAACGGCAGCGTCGGCGCCACCACGCCGTAGCCGACGGCCTCGACGAACATCGTGAGCGCCAGGGTGATCGCCGACGCGAGACCGCCGAGCACCGGCGCGCCCCCCGCAGCGCCGGCCGCGACCGCAGGCTCGACGGCCAGCGTCGGGGATGCCTTGGCTTTGGAGGGCATTGTTCGCCTCGAGGACGCCGGGCCCGGGGATGGGCGACGGTGCTCCGGTTCAGCCGCGCGGCAGCTCGGCGAACGAGGCGTCGAGGGCGGCGACCAGCTCGTCAATGTGCGCCGGCGTGACCGTCAGAGGCGGGGCGACGCGCAGGACATTGCCCCACAGGCCTCCCTTGCCGACGAGCACGCCGCGGCGGCGGGTGCCTTCGAGGACGAGGGCGACGGATTGAGGATCGGGGACCTTGTTCTCCTTTACCAGCTCCAGGCCCTGCATCAGCCCCAGACCGCGCACGTCGCCGATCAGCGGGTACCTGCGCTGCAGCTCGCACAGCCCGGCGTGCAACCGCTCCCCCTGGACGCGGGCGTTGTCGGCGAGCCGCTCCTTCTGGATGACGCGCAGGGTCGCGAGCGCCGCGGCCGACGTCACGGGATTGCCGCCGAAGGTCGAGAACG
>DAISWT010000245.1:4221-4770 GCA_036826235.1 Acidobacteriota bacterium
CCCTTGGCGAACGTCATCACGTCGGGGGTGACCCCGTAGTGCTCGATGCCGAACATCCTGCCGGTCCGCCCCCAGCCGGTCTGCACCTCGTCGGCGATGAACAGGCCACCCGCCCTGCGCACGCTGTCGGCCACGATCTGGAAGTACTCCCGCGGCGGCACGATGAATCCGCCCGAGCCGATGATCACCTCCGCCAGGATTCCCGCGACGCGGCCGGAGGTCGCCGTCTGGATGACCTCGTCGACATCCCTGGCGCAGGCGACCTCGCACGACGGATAGGTGAGCTTGAGAGGGCAGCGGTAGCAGTACGGCGCGATGGCGTGCACGAACCCGGGCACCGGGTTGCCCGCCTGCTTCCACGGCGCCTGGCCCGACGCGGCCATCGCCATCATCGAGCGGCCCGAATAACCGTAACGCAGGACGACGACCTCCTGCGCGCCGGTGTAGACCCGCGCCAGCAGGACGGCGGTCTCGTCGGCCTCGGTCCCGGAGTTGCTCAGGAAGATCCGCTTGAGATCGCCGGGCAGGACGCCCGCCAGCGCCTCGGCG
>DAISWT010000246.1:0-4768 GCA_036826235.1 Acidobacteriota bacterium
GAATGGGAAAGCCAGACGATTCTGCGCTACAGCGGGTATCAATTCTTCGGCGTGGACGTGCGGGAGCTGTTTCACGTGCAGTAGAGGTCCGCCCGGCCTGCTGGCGGCGCGCCTTTTCCAGGTAGACATTGATCAAACTGAGAGCGGCGGGCGTGACCCCCGAGATCCGTGCCGCCTGCGCCAGGGTCGCCGGGCGGGCCCGACCCAGTTTCTCGACGATCTCCCTCGACAGACCCGGGAGGCCTTCGTAGTCGAACTCCGGGGGGATACGTCGTCCCTCTTCGCGCTGCAGCCTCTCGAGATCTCTTTCCTGCCGATCGATGTAGCCGCCATAGCGCAGACGGTTGGCGACGTAGCGGCGATCGCGGGCACCGAGACCCCGGGCGGCCTGGTCTCCGAGAAAATCCAGAAGCGCTTCGAGAGCCACGTCGTTCCTGCGCAGCAGGAGCGCCGGCGTGGTCGGATTGCCGATGCTGATGCCGAGCGCCCGCTCGGCCCGGCGCGCGGCGCCGCTGGAAGGTCTCAGCGTCTGTGTCTCGAGAAATCGCGTGAAGGCTCGCACCCCGTCGCGTCGGGCAAGAAAGCGTTCGTAGCGCTCGTCGCCGATGAGGCCGACCCTGCGGCCGTGCTCGGTGAGTCTCAAGTCGGCGCTGTCGATGTCGAGGAGCAGCCGGTACTCGGCGCGCGACGTGAACATCCGGTACGGTTCCGCGGTCCCCTTGAGCACCAGGTCGTCCACCAGGACGCCGATGTAAGCCTCGCCGCGCGACGGGACGAAGGGCTTCCGGTCCTGCGCCACCAGCGCGGCGTTCATCCCCGCGATCAGGCCCAGGGCGGCCGCCTCCTCGTACCCCGTCGTACCGTTGATCTGTCCCGCCAGGAACAGTCCGCGCACCGCCCGGGTCTCCAGGGTGTGCCGGCAGGCGGTCGGCTGCACGAAGTCATACTCCACCGCGTACCCGGCGCGCGCCACCTCCGCCTTTTCCAGGCCGCGGATGGACCGGACCATCTCGATCTGCACGTCGGCCGGCAGGCTGGTCGAAACCCCGTTCAGGTAGATCCACGGATGATCGCGCCCCTCCGGCTCGACGAAGATCTGGTGGCGATCGCGGTCGGCGAATCGGACGATCTTGTCCTCGATCGACGGGCAGTAGCGCGGCCCGGTCGACGTGATCCGACCTGCGTACAGCGGCGACCTGTCGAGATTGCCGCGGATGATCGCGTGCGTCTTCGGATTCGTGAAGGTGATGTGGCAGTCGACCTGGGGTGTGTCGATGGTCCACGTGTCAAAGGAGAACGGCACCGGATCGCGGTCGCCCGCCTGTCTGTCCATCGCGTCGAAATCGACCGAGGATTTCAGGACGCGCGGCGGCGTCCCGGTCTTGAGTCGCCCCATCGGCAGGCCCAGGCTGGCCAGAGCCCGCGACAGCCCGACCGAGGTCTTCTCCTCGAACCGGCCACCGGGGCGGTTCTCCAGGCCGACGTGCAGCTGCCCGCGCAGGAACGTCCCGGTTGTGACCACGGCGCAGCGGGTCGCGAGAGCGCATCCGCCGGCGATCTCCACGCCGCGCAGGACGCCGCCGTCCACGATCAGGTCGGAGGTCTCCCCTTCGATCAGCGTCAGGCGCCGCGTGCTCTCGACCGCGCCCCGCATCCTGCGGGAGTACGCTTCCTTGTCCGCCTGGGCGCGGGGCGCCTGCACCGCGGGTCCACGGCTTCGATTGAGCAGGCGGAACTGAATGCCCGTCGCGTCGATCGCCCGGCCCATTTCCCCGCCGAGGGCGTCGATCTCGCGCACCAGGTGGCCCTTGGCCAGACCGCCGATCGCCGGGTTGCACGACATGCGCGCCACCGCCCCGGCGTCGAGAGTCACCAGCGCCGTCTCGCAGCCCAGACGCGCCGCGGCCAGGGCCGCTTCGCAGCCGGCGTGCCCGGCGCCGATCACGACCACGTCGTAGCTCTTGGCGGGGATCCCGCTCATGCCCCTCGCGTCACTTTCCGATGCAGAAATTCTTGAAAATCCGGTCGTAAATATCGTCCACGCCGACTTCCCCGGTGATCTCGCCGAGCCGGTCGAGGGCCTCGCGGTAGTCGAGAAGCAGGTACTCCTCGGTCACGCCGTCGCGCGCGCCCCGCTCGGCGCGCGTCAGCGCCGCCGCGGCCTTCGCGAGCAAATCCCGGTGGCGGACGTTGGTGATGAACGCCCCCTCGTTCGAGCCGGCCGTCCCCGCGGTCACCGCCTCTTCCAGTCTCAGCCGCAGTGCCTCGATGCCGGCGCCGGTCCGGGCCGAGATCTCCAGCGCGCCGTGACGCCGCGTCAGGCGCTGCGCCTCGTCACGCCCCACGCCGCAGGCCAGGTCGACCTTGTTCAGGACCACGATCGAGCGCCCGGGTTCGAGAGCCTGGAGCAGACCCCGGTCGTCCTCGCCGAGCGGCCGCGACCAATCGATGACCAGGAGGACAAGATCGGCGGTCGTCATCGCGCCGCGCGCACGGCGCACAGCCTCGCTGCCCGCCTCGTCCCGCGGCTCGTGCAACCCCGCGGTGTCGAGGAGCGACACCGGAATGCCGCGCAGGTCGAGGCTCTCCTCCAGGACGTCCCGTGTGGTGCCGGCGAGCGGCGTGACGATGGCGCGATCCTCCTCCAGGAGACGGTTGAACAGGCTGGACTTGCCGACGTTTGGCGATCCGACGAGCGCGACGGCCGCTCCGTCGCGCACGCGCCGGCCGCGATCGTACGTCCCGGCCAGGGTCTCGATGGCGGTGCGCACCTTCCGCACCTCGGACCCGATGCCGCCTTCCGGCAGGAACCTGCCGGCCTCGCTCTCCTCCGAGAACTCGATCGACGCCTCGAGGCGTGCCACAACTTCCGCCAGGCGATCCTTCAGGCGATCGACCTCGGAGGAGATCCGGCCCAGCACCTGGTCGTGGGCCACTTTCGCCTGGAACGCCGTGCGCGCTTCGATCAGGTCACGGATGGCCTCGGCCTGAGTTGCGTCGATTCTTCCGTTTAGAAAGGCGCGCAGCGTGAACTCCCCGGGAGTCGCCGGGCGCGCCCCCAGCGCCACCGCCGCCTCGACGAGGAGACGCGCCACCGCCGGGCTTCCGTGGGACCAGAGCTCCGCGGTGTCCTCGCCGGTGAAGCTGGCGGGGGGCCGGAACGCCACGAGGTATCCATGATCGATCGTCGCGCCGCCGGACCCGACGAAACGCCCGAACATCGCCCGCCCCGATGAGAGCGAGGCCGGCTCGAGGCCCCGCTGACCGGGGTGGAACAGCCTCGACGCGACCGCGATCGCGCTCGGCCCCGACAAACGCACCACGCCGATGCCACCGCGGCCGGGGGGGGTTGAAATGGCGACGATCGTCTCGGTCCCGGGTGAAGGGAACGCGCGAACCTCCGGTCCGCTTGCGCGACGGGACGGCCGCGATTCACGGTCGATCATGGGCGGGAGACCTGCTCGGACGTTGCGTGTCTGCGGCGCGCTCAGGACCCGTCGCGGTCCTGCCCGGACCTTGCCGCGGGGAGAATCGCGATCCTCTTCAAGAAGCCGTCGCCGACGCTGCGCGTCTCGACTCCGGCGATCTCAGCGAGCGCCAGGTGCACGATGCGCCGCTCGTACGGATTCAGCGGGCTGAGGAGGCTCTCCTCCCCGGACGTCTTCACTTTCTCGGCGGTGCGCACGGCGATCTCCACGATCTCCTCTTCGCGCAGCTTGCGGAATCCGCCGCAGTCGACCTGGATCTTCTTCCCCTTGCGGCCGCGGTAGATGATCCGGTTGAGGAGGTATTGCAGGGCGCTCAGACCCTCGCCCTTCCGGCTGAGCAGATAGTCGCGGTCGGCTCCGGCGAGGTCGACCTGGATCGTCTCCTGATCGTCGCGCGCGCTGGCGCGCACGTCGAGACCCAGTCCGCGGAGGATTCGCTCCGCCAGACGCTCCACCTCGCCCGCGTCGGCCGCGGGCGCGTGGTCCTCCATCTCCGCGCCGGACTCGCCAACCCGATCGTCGGTCATTCCGGAACCCCCCGCCGGACGGCCACTCCGGCGGGCCCGGGCGCCGCGCGATGCGCGCTCACGAAGGGCTCTTCTCGGATGCCGCCTGCCGGTTGATCAAATACTGCTGCCCGATCCCGAGGAGATTGTTGACCAGCCAGTATAGCACCAGCCCCGAGGGGAAATTGAGGAAGATGTAGGTGAACATGATCGGCATGATGTACATCATCCGTCGCTGCGCCGGGTCCGGAATCGACGACGAGGTCATCGCCTGCTGCACGAGCTGCGTGCCGCCCATGATGATCGGAGTGACGTAGTACGGGTCCTTCTGCGACAGGTCGGTGATCCAGAGCAGGAACGGCGCCCGGCGCAGCTCGATGGAGATCGACAGGATGGTGTAGAACGCGTACAAGATCGGGAGCTGCAAGAGGATCGGCAGGCAGCCGGACATCGAGCCCAGCGGGTTGATGTCCTCCTCCTTGTAGAGCGCCATCATCTCCTCGTTCATCTCCCGGCGCAGCCTCTGGCGCGCTCCCAGGTTCCCCTTGTCCGCCTCCTTCTTCTCGAGCTTGCGGTAGCGCTCGCGCAGCGCCTTCACCTTCGGCTGGATGCGCTTCATCTTCTCCTGCATGGCGCGCATCCGGATCTGCCCGCGGTACATGATTGGAAAGAAGAGGATCCGGATCCCGACCGTCAAGATGACGATGGCCCAGCCGTAGTTGCCGATGTAGCGCTGCACGAACTTCATCGAGTAGAACAGCGGCAGCGCGATGA
>DAISWT010000247.1:0-4764 GCA_036826235.1 Acidobacteriota bacterium
AGGCGCGCTGGAAGGCTCCCAGGATCTCGACGCGCTTGATCGAGTCGATGCCGAGATCGGCCTCGATGTTGAGATCGAGGTCCAGCATCGCGGCCGGGTACCCGGTGCGCTCGCCGACGATTCCCAAGAGCGTCGTTTTCAGGTCCACCGGCGCGAGGGCGGCAGCGCCGGCCGGCGTCACAACCGCTGCCGCCACCGGTGTCGCCTCCCCCGCCGGCATCGCCAGATCGAGGATGCCGCGCAGCGTCTTGATGCGCGACAGGCTTTCCATGGCGTCCTGCAGCCGCTGCTGCAACAGGGCGGGACAGGCGCGCTGGAAGGCTCCCAGGATCTCGACGCGCTTGATCGAGTCGATGCCGAGGTCGGCCTCGATGTTGAGATCCAGCCCGAGCATTTCGGGGGGGTAGCCGGTGCGCTCGCCGACGATCGCGACCAGACGCTGCTGCAACTCGGCGTGCGACGCCGGGGCGGCGGCGCGGGCGGGCGTCACGGGCTCCGTCGCCGGCTCGGCCGGGACCGGTGCCGCGGGATGCGTCGCGATCGGCTCGGGCTCCGGGGCGGAGAGGATCGGGACGACGGGCCGGTCGTCCGGCCAGGAGCCGGCGGCAACGCCTCCCCCCTGGAGATACGACTGCATGACCGCTCTCTGTGTGTCCAGGAAGCGGCGCATCAGCTGCTGGAACTGCAGCACCACCTGCGCGGTCGCGTCCTCGCCGGGGACACCCTCCTGGGGCGCGGCGGCCGCGGGTGCGGGCAGGTCGGCCGAATCTCCGTCCGGCCGCGGCGCCTCGGGACCGCTCGCCGCCAGGCGGACGGGTGCCGGCCGTCGCTTCGGCTGGCTGAAGGGCCGGGCCGCGGCGCCGTTGACCAGCCAGGTCGCCGGTGAGAGCGGCACGGCCATGGTCTCGGTCTCGAGCGCAGCCAGGTTCAGCTGGCGCGCCGGCCGGTCGCGGAACAGACGGTCGAGATCGACCGCAACGGCGTGCGCCGCGAGCTGTCCCAGGAGGTGCAGAATCTGCACCAGTCCGGGGCGCCCGGGGATGTCCGAGGCGATCGCGTGGTGGGGCCGCTCGCGCAGGATCTGCTGCGCCAGACCGGTCAGGACGTTCTTCGGGCCGACCTCGACGAACAGCCGGGCGCCGGCCCGATGCATCGCCTCGACCTCCTCGCTGAAGCGCACCGGCTCGACCAGGTGCTCGGCGAGAATCGCCGCGACCGTCTTCGGGTCGCGCGGGTAGGGAGCGGCCGTCGAGTTGGAGAACACCTCGGTCTGCGGCGCGCCGAACGGCACCTCCGACAGGATCGACGCCAGCCGATCGCGCGCCGGCGCGATCACCGGCGAATGGAAGGCGCAGGCCACCGCCAGCAGACGAGCCTCGATGCCGTCTTTCTTGAGTCGTTGAATGGCCTGCTGGACGCCGGCGCGCGTCCCGGAGATCACGGTCTGCCGCGGGGCGTTGAGGTTGGCGATCCAGACGTCCTTGATCGGCCGCAGGATCTCCACGACGCTCTCCGGGGCCTCCGGTACCGCCGCCATCGTCCCGAGGTCGTCCCGGGCCGCCTCCAGGATGCAGCGCCCGCGCGCCTCCGAGAGGCGGGCCAGGGTGTCCGCGTCGAACACCGACGCGGCGCACAGGGCAACGTACTCGCCATAGCTGTGGCCGGCGACCATGTCGGCCCGCAAGCCGAAGCCGCGCAGCAGGCGCAGCATCGCCAGGCCCGCCGCCCCCAGCGCCGGCTGGGCGAAATGGGTCTCGGTCAGGTCGTCCCGGCGCGCGCGCTCCTGCTCCGGCGTGAACGGCGGCGGGGGGAAGACACGCCCGCCGAGCGGCGCGGGAAGCCGGCCGGCGAGCGCGGCATCGGCGCGCTCGAACTCGCGGCGCACCTCGGGAAAGCGGACCGCCAGGTCGCCCAGCATGCCGGGGTACTGCGAGCCCTGCCCGGGGAACAGGAAGGCGATCCGACCGCCCCTGCCGAACGGCGTCTCCGTGAAGTAGAGACCCGAGGGATCGAAGATCGACGCGGCCCCGGCGCGCAGACGATCGAGCGCGGCGTCGATCTTCTTCTGGAGGTCGTCGGCGGAGGCGCCGACGATGGCGAGCGTCAACTCGGAGCCGGCCCTCTCGGCCGCGCTTCTCCACAGGGTGAAGGCGAGGTCGGCCGCCTCCGGACGGGCGCCGCGCTGGAGGGCCGCCTGGAGACGGCCCAGGTCGTCCTGGATCTCCGTCCGGGTGCGCCCGCGCCACAGGAACAGCTCGGCGGGCGCGCGCCAGGAGAGCGCCGGTCGATCGGCCACGATCTCGTCGGCGTACTCCTCCAGCACGGCGTGGAAGTTCGTGCCGCCGAAGCCGAACGCCGAGACGCCGGCGCGCCGCGGGTGCCCTGCGGTCGGTCGCAGCCAGGGGCGCAGCTCGCTGTTCACGTAGAAGGGACTGTCGTCGAGACGCGCCCTGGCGTTCGGCTTCTCGACGTGCAGCGTCGGCGGCAGGACCTTGTGGTACAGCGCCAGGGCGACCTTGGTCATTCCCGCGACACCGGCGGCGCACTTGGTGTGACCGATCATCGACTTGACCGAGCCGATGGCGCACGACTGCCGCGGCGCGCCCGCGGCCTCGAACACCCGCTTGAGCGTCGTCACCTCCGCCTGGTCCCCGGCGACGGTGCCGGTGCCGTGCGCTTCGATCAGCCCGACGCTGGCGGGGGAAAAACCGGCCTTGGCGTAGGCGCGCTCCAGCGCCAGGGCCTGGCCCTCCGGACGGGGGGCGGTGAGCCCCTTGTCGCGTCCGTCGCTGGACGCGGCGATCGACTTGATGACCGCGTAGATGCGGTCGCCGTCGCGCTCGGCGTCGGCCAGCCGCTTGAGCACCAGAATCGCCAGGCCCTCGCTGATCGCGATGCCGTCGGCGCTCTCGTCGAAGGTGCGGCAGCGGCCGCTCGGCGAGTGCGCGCGCGTCTTGCTGAAGCACAGGTACATGAAGGGGTTCTGGGCCGTGTCGATGCCCCCGGCGAGCGCCATGTCACTGCCGCCGGTCTCCAGATCCTTGACGGCCAGGTAGAGCGCCGCGAGCGACGACGCGCAGGCGGCGTCCACCGTGAAGTTGGCCGCGCCGAGGTCGAAACGGTTGGCCACGCGGCCGGCGGCCACGTTCATCAAGATTCCGGGGAAGGAGTCCTCTGTCCACTCCGGCAGACGCGACAGAAGCTCCGGCGTGGGCGCGTCGATGAAGGCCGGGAGCTGCGAGCGGAAGGCGTACAGGTTGCCGAGCTCGCTGATTCCGCCGCCGGCACCGAGCATGACCGAGGTGCGCTGGCGCGGGAACGGGCGGTCGAGATACCCGGCGTCCGCCAGGGCCGCCCGGGCCACCTCCAGCGTCAGGAGCTGGACCGGCTCGATGGAGGGAAGCGAGTTGGGCGGCATGCCGTAACGCATTGGGTCGAACGGGACGTCGTCGAGGAAGCCGCCCCACCGCGAGTAGATCTTGTCGCGCGCCCGCGGATCCGGGTCGAAATAGCTCCGCCAGTCCCAGCGGTCCCCGGGCACCTCGGTGATGGCGTCGACCTTGTTGAGGATGTTCTCCCAGTAAGCGGCCAGGCCGGGGGCCTTCGGCAGCAGGCAGCCGATGCCGATGATGGCGATGTCGGACGGCCTCTCCGCGCGCGCGGGCGGGACGCGGGCGAGCACCGGCGCGTCTAGGCGCGCCAGACGCTCGGACCCCGCCACCGACACCTCGCGGTGCAGCGCCTCGATCGTGCAGGTGGCGTGGCGCAGCGCGGCCACCTGGCCGATCATGTACATCCCCTCGATCTCCTGCGCCTCGGCGGGGAGGGGCAACAGCTTCGCCGCGCCGGGCAGGCGCCCGTAGTCCGGGTTCCGATCGACCCCCTTCGAGGCGATGCGCAGCCGTCCGAGGTTGAGCGCCTCGAGCGCATTGCGGATCTCCTCGGGCGACCGGCCCTCCGCCAGCAGGCGCCGCCGCTCGCTCTCGAACGTGCCGGCGAACGCCGTGTCGACGCAGCGCGTCGAGTGGCCCGGCCCGGTCTCCAGCAGGACGGTGCGCTCGCAGCGCACGGCCGACTTCTGGAAGCCCTCGACGATGGCCCCGGTGGCGACCGCCTCCTCGGTGAACAGGTAGGCGGTGCCCAGGAGCACGCCGATGCGAGCCCCGCGCTCGGCCAGAGGGGCGGCCAGCGCCGCCACCATCGAGGCGCTGAGCGCGTCATGGATCCCGGCGGCGAACAGCACGTGACAGTCCGCGACCCGGTCGGCGGGCAGCGACTCGAGGATGGTGTCGACCATGGTGTTCCACAGGACGAACGACGAGCGCGGCCCGACGTGGCCGCCGCACTCGCGGCCCTCGAACACGAAGCGCCGCGAGCCGCCCTCCAGGAAGAGCTTCAGAAGTCCGGGCGAAGGGACGTGCAGGTAGGTCGCGATGCCGTCGCGCTCCAGGGCGATGACCTGGTCGGGGCGGCCGCCGGCGATGAGAGCGAACGGGGGACGGAACTCGCGGACGACTTCAAGTTGCTCCTGACGCAGCTCGAGCGGCACGAAGCCGAGGATGCCGACTCCCCACGGGCGCTCGCCCAGCGCGCGGCGCGTTTCCTGGAGGAGGACGCGCGCCTCGGGGGCGCGCATCAGCGCCAGGGCCAGGAACGGCAATCCCCCGCCCCGGGCGACCTCGAGGGCGAAGGCGGCCGTGTC
This sequence comes from Acidobacteriota bacterium, assembly GCA_036826235.1. Classification (GTDB taxonomy): domain Bacteria; phylum Acidobacteriota; class Polarisedimenticolia; order Gp22-AA2; family Gp22-AA2; genus Gp22-AA3. Next base: position 4,703 of record DAISWT010000247.1, read on the forward strand.
GCTGACGCGGGTCATCGGTCCCTGCACGATCGGATAGCGGGTCCCGTGCGCGCGGGCCAGGG
>DAISWT010000248.1:0-4740 GCA_036826235.1 Acidobacteriota bacterium
TCGTCAACACGATCAACGACCAGCAGGTGGGGCCGATCGTCCAGTTCGCGATCGACAACATCGACAAGATCAACACGGTGTCGTTCCAGCCGGTGTCCTTCACCGGGCGCGACGAGGACATCGACGACGAGACGCGCCGGAAGCAGCGCTACACCCTGTCCCACCTGGCCCGGGACGTGAAGCAGCAGCTCGGATTCACCGAGCCGATGCGCGACTGGTATCCGCTGTCAGCCTCCGGACCGTTCTCCGATCTGCGCGACCAGCTCGAGGGGCTCGACTCGGAGTGGGGGGCGCTGAAATGCGGCTGCCACCCCAACTGCGGTGTCGGGACCATGTTGCTGGTGAACCAGACCACGCGGACGGCGGTGCCGTTCCCGCAGATCCTCGACACCGATCGGCTGCTGGAGGACCTCAAGGTCATCAACGACACCTGCCGCCCGCGGCCGGTGACGGTGCTCCAGTTTCTCCTGTCGGTGCTGCGCAACGCGCGCTTCTCGGAGATGCCCGAGGGGATGAACCTGTGGGAGATGATCAAGATCATCGACGGGCACAACGGCGGCAAGCTCGGCCTGGCGGAGAAGTCGCGCTACAACTGGCGCATCATGATGGTCGCCGGGATGTGGTTCCAGGACCTGTTCAACTACGACTTCCGGCGCACCGAGATGTGCATCATCCCGTACGCCACGCAGGTGGGAGAAGTCTCCTTCTGCGCCTACAACACCGGCGTGGGCTGGAGGCAGATCGTGGAGAAGATGTTCTCCACCCACAGCACCGCCCAGTGGTTCAAGGAGAAGGGGCGGCACCCGATCTTCGCGGCCGGCAAGGATGTGCCGCTCGGGCCGTCCGCTGAGACCGCACAGACCATGATCTCTGATATCCACGTCCCCGGCCGGAACGCGCCGATGACAGTCGGCTCGCCGGCGCCGGATCTGCTGGCGTCGTCCGCGCAGGCGGCCGACTGCGGCACGGGGTGCGGCTGCCACTGAAGCTCAGGCGCACCAAGATCATCGCCACCCTCGGCCCCGCCGTCGAGTCGCCGGGGGCTCTCTTGTCCCTGTTCCGTGCCGGGGTGGATGTGGCGCGGGTGAACCTGTCGCACGGCACGCATGCCGAGCACGCGCGCGTGATCGCCCGGGCCCGCCGCGCGGCGGCCGCGACGGGACGCGCCGTGGCCATCCTGGCCGACCTGCAGGGATCGAAGACGCGCATCGGGCGGCTGCCGGGCGGCGGGCCGATCCGCCTGGCGCGCGGCGAGATCGTCACCCTCACATCGCGCGACCTTCCCGGGCGACCCGGCCTGATCCCGACCTCCTCCCGCTCGCTGGCCGGCGATGTCCGGCGCGGCGACCCGATTCTCATCGACGACGGCCGGCTGGAGCTGTCCGTCCTGCGCGCCCGCGGCGAGGGCGTGCGGTGCCGGGTGATCACCGGCGGACCGCTGCTCGAGCACAAGGGCATCAATCTTCCGAACACCCGGCTGGGCGGCGAAGCGCTCACGACCAAGGACCGGGCCGATCTCGCCTGGGCCCTCCGCCAGGGCGTCGACTACGTGGCGCTGTCGTTCGTGCGCTCGGCGGAGGACGTCGAGCACGCACGCCGTCTCGCGCGCCGGCACGGCCGGGCGGTGCCGCTCGTCGCCAAGCTGGAGGTGCGCCAGTCGGTGGAGCGGCTGCCGGAAATCCTGCAGGTCGCCGACGGTGTCATGGTGGCGCGCGGCGATCTCGGGGTCGAGGTGCCGCTCGAGCGCGTCCCCGTCCTGCAGAAGACCATCCTGCAGGAGGCGAATCGCGCCGGCGTCATCGCCATCACGGCCACCGAGATGCTGGAATCGATGATCGATCAGCCGCGCCCCACGCGCGCGGAGGCGTCGGACGTCGCCAACGCCATCTTCGACGGCACCGACGCCGTCATGCTCTCGGCGGAGACCGCCTCCGGCCGGCACCCGCTGAAGGCGGTCGCGGTGATGGACCGGATCATCCGGGAGGCGGAGAGCAGCAGCCAGCGCTGGGCGGCGCCGTCCGAGTCGTTGCCCGGGAAGGACCACGAGGTGCACGCCGTGGCCCACGCCGCCGGCGACGCGGCGCGGCAGTGGGGCGCGCGCGCCATCGTGGTGTACACCCAGACCGGATCCACGGCCCGCATCCTGTCCAAGATCAAGCCGCCGTGCCCGATCGTCGCCTTCGCGCCGACGGAAGAGGCGCGCCGCCTCATGGCGCTCTACCGGGGCGTCCTGCCCCTCCACCTGCGCTTCGCCACGAGCACGGACAGGATGCTGCGGGACGGCCAGCGGGCGCTTCTGGAGTCCGGTCTCTTGAAGCGCGGCGAGCGGGTGGTCATCGTATCCGGCACGACGCCAAGAGCCGGAGCCACCAATCTGATGAAGCTGCACCGCCTGGGGGACCGGCTGTGACCGAGGTCCTCCTGTGGTCAGGAACGCGGCGTGCGCGCCCGGGGGTACGAGCCGAGAAGCCGCACGAAGTCGCAGACCTCCTCCAGCTGGCGCAGGGCGTTCCGGCACCTCTCCTGGGACGCGGATCCCTCAAAATCGACGTGGAACACGTACTCCCAGGGACGGCCGAGCATGGGGCGCGACTCGATCTTGGTCAGATTGATGTCCCGCAGGGCGAAGACGGCCATGCAGCGGAACAGCGCGCCCGGGACGTGCGGCGTGGCGAACAGCACCGAGGTCTTGTCGGGCCGCCCAATCGGGCGGCCGTCGCGCGACAGCAGGAAGAAGCGGGTGAAGTTGGCGCGGTGATCCTCCAGGCCCCTCGCGAGCACGCGGGCACCGTACAGCCGCGCCGACAGCTCCGGGGCGATCGCCGCGGCGTCGCGCGCCTCCTGCTCGCACAGCAGGCGGACGCTGCCGGCCGTGTCGTGGGTGGCCACGCGCGTCATCCGGGGGTGCCTGAGGAAGAAGTCCTCGCACTGCGCCAGGGCCACGGGGTGCGAGAAGACGCGGCGCACGTCGCGCAGGCGAACACCCGGCAGGGCGACCAGGCTGTGCGAGACGCGGATGATCGCCTCGCCCGCGACCTTCAGCGGGGAATCGAGGAGCAGGTCGTACACCCTGTGAATCGAGCCGGCGATGCTGTTCTCGACGGGAGCGAGGGCGTAACGGCAACCTTTCTTTTCCACGGCCCGGAACAGCGAGTCGAAATCCTCGCAGGGCAGGATGCGCGCCCGCGAGCCGAACAGGGATCGCACCGCCAGCTCCGAGAAGGCCCCCCGCTCGCCCTGGATGGCGACCCGGGGCGCGCGCGCCGCCGTCATCGCCCTGCGCCGCCGCCGGGAGCGGAGGGGTCGCGCGCGCTGTCCGCGGCCAGCGCCTCGTCCAGGCGGCGCTCAAAGACCTTCGAGGCATCCAGGTCTTCGAGCTTCAGGGCGTGCCGGGCCGTATCCACCAGAGCGTCGAAGGGGACCAGCCCGACGATCTCGCTGCCGGAGACCTCGACGCCGTGCCGAGCCGCCTCCTCACGCACCTTCTCGAACACGACGTGCAGGGGGGTCGTCCTGAAATCGGTCATGTTGATTGACACCTGGGCGGTCCGCCGATCCTGGAGCATCACGCCCATCGCCTTGACACACGGCAGGCCGCCGCCGCTCTCGCGGATGAGGCGGGCGATCGCCTTCGCCAGGTCGAGGTCGGACGACGCCAGGTTGATGTTGTAGGCGATCAGGAACTCGCGCACCCCCACCGCGACGCAACCGGCGGTCGGATGGACCCGGGTGGGACCGAAATCCGGCTTCCAGAGGGGGTCCCTCATTTTCTCGGGGAACCGTTCGAACTCTCCCTTGCGTATCTCCGCGAGATTTCGCCGGTGGAGCGCCGTCGCCGCCTTCTCGTAAAGATAGACCGGCAGGTCGTGCCGGGACGCGATATCCGCGCCGATGTCGCGGGCCAGGGTCACGCAGTCCTGCATGGTCGCGCCGCGGATCGGGACGAGGGGAATGACGTCAACGGCGCCCATGCGTGGGTGACCGCCCCGGTGACTGCGCAGATCGATCCGCTCGACGCATGCCTCGACCAGCGCCAGGAGCGCGGCGCGTACCGCGGCCGGGGCGCCGGCGAGCGTCAGCACCGTACGGTTGTGATCCGCGTCCGAGGAGGCGTCGAGAACCACCACCGGCCCGCTTCCGCGGACCGCCCCGAGGACAGCGTCGATCACGTCGCGCCGCCGGCCGTCGCTGAAGTTGGGAACGCTTTCGATCAGGGCGGAGGGAGAGAACCGCGGCGCGCCCGGGTCGCCCGGGGGCATTCTCAGGCGACCTCGAGGGCGGCTTGCGACAGGGCCTCGACCAGCTTCACGGGGTTTCGCCCCAGGGGCCCCTCCCAGTCCGCCGCCAGGCGGGCCGCGGGACAGCCGCCCTCGCCCCCCAGCCGGCGATCGAGCAGGGCCAGGTGATCGGATTCCTCCGGGCAGCCCTGGTTGTTCAGGCCCTGTCGGGCCAGCCGGACGATCTCGATCAGGAGATCACGCGCGGGCACCGTGCCTCTGGCGGGGGCCTCGCCGTGCCCCGTGCCGGGAGGCGCCGGGACGCGGGCGGCGGGGCCATGCCGGCAGACCTCCTCGAGCAGGCGCTCGCGCTCCTTGAACGACAGGTGGCGCACCAGCTCCCAGGCGGCGCGGCGCGAGGCGCCATCGTACAGGATCCCCTTCAGGAGCGCGGCGAGCGACAGGCAGGAGGCCGGCTCGCCGGAGTCGGCGCCGCGGATCTCGATGTACCTCTTGAGACGCA
>DAISWT010000249.1:0-469 GCA_036826235.1 Acidobacteriota bacterium
CCCTCCAAGCCAGGCCGGCGACCTAGCACCGCTCGCGCTGCATGGGGCGCCTCTCCCCGGCGGCCCAGTGACGCCCAGTACTATCGTCTCCCGCCGCGGCGCCTGGAGCTTTGCCCACGCTGGCCCCTCGGGAACGCGGCGGACTGGCAGTCGATCCAGCCGCCGGAAGACCCACGCCCGAAAAGAATCAGAAACACTGGAACTGGTTGGGTTTCAAGTATTTAGGACTTGTACAAAGGCACTCGATCCGCCCCCGCATTCAAGGATTTTTCAACCTCGTTGTCCCACAAAGAGTGCGCAACTAACTGAGGTCGTATGGGGCGATCTTCCCTTTCGAGGGGGCAACCATGAACAGGGACTGGAACACACGGCGGCTCTGGCCTGTGCTGGCGCTTCTCCTGCTTGCGTTCGTCTGGACCGCACCAGGTCGGGACGTTCAGTCCGCCGAGGAGCGGCGGTCGATCATCGT
>DAISWT010000249.1:641-4737 GCA_036826235.1 Acidobacteriota bacterium
CGATGCACGTCGCCGGGGTGAAGCGCGGCAGGCCGAACCGGTTCGGCTACCTTATCAATGCCGTGGGGCTGGAGGTTCCGTCCACGGCCATCGATACGATCCGGTCGATGCCGGGAGTCAGGAACGTCACGCTGGACGAGCCGATACACCTCCACCTCGATCACAGCGTGCAATACGTACGCGCCAGCAATGGACCCGGGAACAAGACGATCTTCACGCAGGGCGGCGGGCCGCTGACCCGGTTCGACGGAACCGGCCAGGTCATCGCCATCCTGGATACAGGCATCGAGCACACGCACCCCGCCTTCGACGCCCGATTCAATGACGCGCAATTCCTGCAGAGGACGGGCGATTTCAGGCCTGTTCGTCTCGCCGGCCAGCCGTACGTCGAAGGAGTCAACCATCCCAAGGTCGTCTATTTCCTCCCGTTGACCGCGACGACCAACGAGGACGACGTCGGGCATGGAACCCACGGCGCCACCGACTCCGCGGGGCTGAAGGTGAAGGGACCCGGTCTCGACCGGATCCCCGGGAACGCCGACGACCAGATCATCGAGGGGGTCGCCCCGGGCGCCCTGCTGATGAACTACAAGGTCTGCGAGACCCTGTTCACCTGCGTCGGCACGGTGAACATCATCACCGCGCTCGAGGATGCCCTCTCTCCCACCGACCCGCTGGGGTTCCCCAAGCCGGTTGCCACCGTAATCAACATGAGCTTCGGCGGGTCGTCGGGTGACCCGAACAGCGCCGACGCCGTGGCCGCCAGCAACGCGGCGCTGGCCGGAGCGGTCGTGGTGGCTTCCGCCGGCAACTCAGGACCGAAGGAGAACACCGTGGGCGAGCCGGCCGTGGGCCGCCGGGTCATCGCCGTCGCCGCCACCAACGATCCGGGAGCGGCGACCAACACCTTGAGCGTCCTGGTGCAGAATGCATCCCGCTATACCGTCGCCGGGATGTCCACCGGCGCCCAGAATGACGGCGGGCAGCCCGTGGCACCGGTGAACCCGAGTCCGGCCATGAAGGCCATCCTGATGGGAGGGGCGCCGGACGTCACCTTCCCGCTCGGCCAGCAGTATGTCTACGCCGGCTTCGCCGACACTCCCAATCAAGTTCCCGACGCGGTCCGGGGACGGATCGCTCTGGCCTCGCGCGGCAGCACCGTGGACGCCGGGGCCGCCGGGACCGGCCTGTTCGGCAACAAGGCCGCGGAGGCGGCGGCGAAGGGGGCCGTGGCCCTGCTCGTTTTCAACAATGTGGACGGTGAGCTGGAGGCGGCCACGACCCAGGCAGCCGTCATTCCCGTCTATGGAGTTTCCAAGGCCCATGGCGAGTTCCTCCGCGATACTCTCGGCTTTCAGTCTCCCACCTTCGACAAGAACAATCCGGCGACCTGGGGAACCATCTCGATCTACCCGGTCCGGATCAATCTTGCGGACGCGGCGACCTTCTCGGCGAGCACGACCGGCTTCTCGTCACGGGGACCTGCGGACAACTTCCAGTACGTCAAGCCGGACGTCACGGCGCCCGGCCTGAACGTCTATTCCGCCACGATTCCGCTCGGCGGGGTGAGCACGGGCGGAGGAACCATGAGCGACCCGAGCCGCTTCATCAGCGTCTCGGGCACCAGCTTCTCCGGCCCCCATGTGACCGGCTCGGCGGCGCTCGTGAGGCAGGCTCTCCTCTCGGCCGCGGGCCAGGCCCCGGTCGACCCCATGGCCCTGCGAAGCGGCGCCGGTGCCGCGGCGCAGCAGGCCCAGAACGGCGTGATCACCCAGAGCCTTGTCCGTGCGGCGCTCACGAACACGGCGACCAACCTGAGAGAGGCGGATGGGGAGACGCCGGTGTCGAATGCCGACGCGCGGACATTCATCCACGAGATAGGCTCCGGCCTGATCCACGTCATCCGGGCCGTGGACCTGCGCGCCGCGCTGGGCACGAACGACGCGAACGGCCCCGGCGGGCCCGACGACGCAAAGAACCCCGACTTCCTGCCGACGTACAGCTTCGGCCAGAATGCGGTGATCAACACCGGGAACCCGGCCCAGTCCAAGTCGATCACCGTGACCCTGCAGAACGTCTCGGGCGCATCCGGGGCCGGCACCTACACGTTGAGCTTCGTCGACGGCGGCGCGCTGCGGGGAAGCGTGACGCGCCCGATCGTCGGGACGACCGGGTTTTCAGTTTCCATGAACGCCACCTCGATCGCGCTCGGATCGGCGATCGGCGCCCAGGCGACCTTCAGCGTCACGGCGACGGTGGACGGCCGCCCGTCTCCGACCGGTCTCGCGCTCGCCGGCTCCGACCCCAGCGGCGCCATGGCGACCGAGTTCCTCTGGTGGGTGGTGGCCAGCGGCTCGAACGGCGCCACCCTGCGGATGCCGTTCTTCTACCGGGCCGCGGCAACGCCGCAGATCTTCCGGGAAGCGCCCTTCCAGAACAACATCCAGGACGACAGCCCCGGCGATCAGGTCAACGGCGTCGACCAGGACGGGAACTATAGATTGTCATGGACCTTCCCCGGCCCGCCGGCCGAGCAACCCTGCGGCTTCCAGATCGAGGAGGCGACCTCCTTCACGACTCCCTTCTCCGATGACGGGGGCGATCCGCTCGTGGCCGGGGCGAATTCAAAGTGGACCGGAGACCCGCACTGGGTCTCCTCCGTCCATCCCGGCACCGGGTCACCAGGCTATTCGGTCGTGTACACCGACAACCTGAACGTCTCGCTCACCATGAACACCGCCATCGCCATCCCGGCCGGCACCCGGGCCCAGCTGGTCTTCGACTCCTTCCAGGATGTCGAGGAAGGGTTCGACTACGCCCTCGTCGAGGCGAGCGGCGACGGCGCGCCGTTCCTGACCCTGGCCCAGTACACCGGAACGTTTTCCGGCCAGCGCGTGGTCGATCTCAGCGGCTTCGCCGGCCGGTCGGTCAAGGTCCGCTTCCGTCTCACGAGCGACACCCTGATCTCCACCCCCCTGTGGCTCGGCTGGTTCATCGACAACATCGCGCTCCAGACCGCCAACTGGTCGACCATCGGAACGGCGAGCGCGTCCACCCTCAGTCTCGACGTAACCGGCCGGGCCAGCGGCACCTATTTCTATCGCATCGCCGGCCAGTTCGGGAGTCTTTGCGGCGAGGTTGGCCCGTATTCGAACATCCGGCAGATCACCGTGAACAACGGAGGCGGCCCGCAGCCGGTCGCCCCGACCGCCGACTTCACGGCCATGCCGAACCCGGCCCAGGTCAACCAGACGGTGAACTTCGACGGCTCGGCCTCGCACGACAATGACGACGTCGGTTGCACGCGGGCGAGCGATTCGCGGAAATGCATCGTCAGCTATTTCTGGACGTTCGGTGACGGCGCGACCCAGACCACGACCGGTCCCACGACGAGCCATGCCTACTCCACGGCGGGGACGTACCGCGCCAGCCTGACCGTGACCGACAACGACGGCCAGACGGCGAGCACCGACCAGTTCGTACAGGTGAACGCGCCTCCCAGGCCGAGCGAGCAGAAGGTCTCGGGCGGCGGAGCCATCCCAGTCGGCAGCGGGAGCGGCAAATTCGGCTTCGAGGTCAAGAAGAGGTTCAATGGGGGGCCGAGCGGTCAACTCAACTACGAAGACAGAGGCGGATCGGTCAAGGTCATGAGCGAAAGCATCACCTCATTGACGATCAGCGGGAATGGTGCCCGGTTCACGGGACAGTGCTCGATCAACAAGGTCTCCGGGTTCACCTTCACGGTGGATGTCATCGACAACGGCGAGCCGGGCTCGAGCGATTTCTTCCACATCCATCTGAACAACGGCTACGACGCGAGCGGCACCCTGTCGCGAGGGAACATCCAGATCCACCCGTAGGCAATCCTCCCGGAGGCGGCGGGTCCGGTCCCGGCCGCCGCCTCCGGGTGACGGGACTGCATCGCCGTATGGATGGCCCGTAACCCCGCAACCGAGCGCTCCTCAACCCGGTCCCTCACCCGACGTCGAACCCGAGGTTGACGGAATAGCTTAGCGGACCTCCAATCGCACCTTGAATTTCCTCATAAGTAAGATCTTATAAATCGTTGATTCCAGATCACTTGTGCGTGTGAGGG
>DAISWT010000250.1:0-4718 GCA_036826235.1 Acidobacteriota bacterium
GTTCCGCAAGGAGCGCCCGGTCGCCGACGCGGCCTTCCCCGCCGCCGGCAGTGGAAGGGGGCGATCATGAAGGTTCTTCTGTCGGGGGCCCTCAACCCGCGCTTCGAGGCACTCCCCGAGTACCTGGCCGCGGCGCTGCGGCGCCTGGGGAACGAGGTGACCCTGTTCGACCACCGGGACTTTTTGCTGCCTGGACGGCTGCGTTTCCGCGTGGCGGCGCTCGAGCGCTTCGACCGCTCTCGACTCAACGCGCGTCTCTTGAGGACCGTGCGCCGCCTGCGCCCCGATCTGCTGATTGTGAACCAGGGGACCGTCCTGACCCGGACCACAATCGGGCAGGCGCGAGCGCTCGGCGCCCGCTGTGTCAACTGGTTCTCCGATTTTCCGGCCGAGTTCGAGACAGGGCTCGAGGTCGCGCCAGCCTACGATGCCTTCTTTCTCGGGTCGTCGTTCGCGGCGGCGCGTCATCGCGAGGCCGGCCTGCGTCGTTCCTTCTGGCTGCCCTTCGGTTGCGACCCGGAGGCGCACCGCCCCGACGGGGAGCGTGAGGCCCGGTCGCCGCTCCGCGGCGACGTTCCCGAGGTCGTGTTCGTCGGCTCCCATTATCCCGAGCGTCAGATCCTGCTGCGATTTCTGCGCGGTCTCCCGGTGGGCGTCTGGGGGCCCGGCTGGGAGCGGGCGGCGGACGACCCGCACCTCCGCCCGATGATTCGCGGCGGCGCCCTGCGCCCGCGTGCCTGGCGCCGGCTGTATGCGGGCTGCCGCGTGGCGCTCAACATCCACTACGGATCGTTCGGTCCCCCGGACGCGTCGGGGAACCTCGCCAACACCCGCGTGTTCGAGATCCTCGGCTGCGGCGCCTACCAGGTCGTCGACCGGCAGGGAGACGTCCTGCGCCTGTTCAGGGACGGGGAGCACCTGGCGCTGTACTCCTCGGGCGAGGAGCTGCGGGCGCGTGTGGAGGAGGCCCTGCTCGACGAGGGGCGCCGGCGTGAGGTCGCCCGGCGCGGCCGGGACGAAGCCCTGGCGCGGCATACTTACGCGCACCGCGCCGGCGTCCTCGGCGATCCCGCCGCCGGCGATTTCGCGCTCAAGACCGAGGTGCGCTCGCCCGCGCGCGCATCCGCGTCGCCGTCCGCCCCCGTCCCTCGGGACCCGGTCCGTGCCGGGTCGGCACGGGGCCCGCGATGAGACCGGTGCGCGTCGTCCACCTGGTGGAGGCGCTCGGTACGGGCGGGCTGGAGCGGGTCGTGCAGGGTCTCGTGCGGCACGCGGACGCCCGGCTCTTCCAGGTCGAGGTGCTGTGCGCGGTGCGCGGCGGTCCCGTGGCGGAGGAGATCGAGGCGACCGGGACGACGATGCGCGTGCTCGGCGTCGCCGGTTACCGGCCGCGCGACATTCTCAGGGCGGCGCGCCTCCTCAAAGAGATCGGCGCCGACATCATCCACTCGCACGGGCACTTCGCCGGCGTCCTCGGGCGCTGCGCGGCCTGGTGGTCCGGCGTGCCGGCGGCGGTGCACCATCTGCACACCATCGACGGCACGCTTCGGGAGAAGCACCGGCGGCTCGAACAGTTCCTGGCGCGTCTCAGCGAGCGTGTCGTGTGCTGCTCGGAGGCCGTCGAAACGCATGCCTTGCGTGATCTCAGGATTCCCGGGCGGCTCCTGGCCGTGGTCCCGAACGGGATCGATCCGCCGCCGCCCGCGTCGCGGGCGGACGCGCTCGAGATCCTGGGCCGGCCGCCGGTCCCGATCGTCGGCTGCGTCGGCGGCCTGGCGCGCCACAAGGGGCAGGCGGTGCTCCTGCGCGCGATTGCCCGACTCTCCGAGGGAAGCGCCGGGCCGACGGTGGTCCTCGTGGGAGAGGGGCCGGAGCGCCCCGCGCTCGAGGCGGTGGCAGCCGCCCTCGCGGGACGGGCGCGCGTCCTGTTCACCGGCGAGCGAACGGACGCGCGACGCCTCATGCCGGCGTTCGACATCGCGGTCGTCCCCTCGATCGAGCGCGAAGGGTTCGGGCTGGCGGCCCTCGAGGCGATGGATGCGGGTCTTCCGATCGTCGCCAGTCGCGTCGGAGGGCTCCCCGAAGTGGTAGAGGACGGCCGCAGCGGGCTCCTCGTGCCTCCCGGCGACGAGGCGGCCCTGGCGGCGGCGATCGCGCGCCTCCTGGAGCGGCCGGACGAGCGCGTTCGGTTCGGCGCGGAAGGGAGACGGCGGGTCGAGTCGCGCTTTCGCGCCGCCCCCATGGCGCGGAGGATCGAGACCCTTTACGAGGAGGCCCTGTGTGAGCGGCGCGCGGCCTGAGCCGACCATCGCCTTCCTCAGCGAACGCTCCGACTTCTTTGGAGGCGGGCAGAGAAGCCTGTCGGAGCTCCTGCCGGCCCTCCGGGACCGAGGGATCCGGCCGCTCGCGATCCTCCCGGGTGCGGGCCCCGTGTCCGAGGCGCTGGCGAGCCAGCGCCTCGAATGGGCGGACCTGGCGGTCCCGCCGCTGTCGGCCGGAGCGGGTCTTGAGGCGTGCCGGGCCCTGGCGCGCCTCGTCCGTCTGGTGCGGCGGCGGGGCGTCGGTCTCCTGCACAGCGACTCACCGCGCACCGCGCTCTATTCGGGTCTGGCGGCGAGACTGACGCACCGTCCGCACGTCTGGCACCTGCGCGCCTCCCTGGCGTCCTCCGCCCTGGCCGACCGGCTGCTGGTCTCCCTCAGCGACCGGATCATCGCGGTGTCGAGGGCCGCGGCCGGACGCAGTGCCGCCACCCTCGGCTGCGCCAGGACGCGGATCGTCCCGACCGGTCTGCCACCCATCGATTTCCTGACGCGCACGGAGGCCCGCGCCCGGCTGGCCTTGCCGGAGGACGCGTTCGTGTGCGGTGTGATCGGACGCGTCGAGCGAGACAAGGGTCGCGACGACGCCCTGGGGGCCCTGCCCGAGGTGCGCCGCGCTTCGCCCTCGGCGCTCCTCGTCTTCCTCGGTCCCTGCGACCCGCAGGACCGGTGGGCGGACACCTGCTTCCTGCGAGCCGCGGCCGCGGGACTTTCCGGGGCGGTGCGCCTCGCCGGCGAGCACCGGGAGGCCGCCCGGTTGCTGAAGGCTTTCGACGTCGTCCTGCATCCGTCCCGCCACGAGGCCCTGCCGCGGGTCCTGATCGAGGCGCTGTTCGCCTCGGTCCCGGTGGTCGCGGCCGGCGTCGGCGGGGTTCCCGAAATCATCGAATCCGGGACGAGCGGTCTCCTGGTCGCCCCGTGCGACCCGCTGGCGCTCGGACGGGCCGCCGCGTCACTGGCGCGGGACCCGGAGAAGGCGCGGCGGCTGGCCCGGGCCGGTCTTCTCAGGGCCCACGAGCTGTTCGGCCTCGAGCGGATGGCGCGGGGCATCCTGTCCGTGTACGACGAGCTCTTGCCGCCCGCCCGTGAGGCGCCCGTCCCCGTGCCGGGTCGCGGCAGCCCGCACGGCGGCGCCCACGAGGCCGCACCATGAACGACCTGGAATATCGCATGGCTCGCCCGGCAGACTCCCCTCGCCCGTCCTCCCCTCGCCCGCGGGACTGCCCGGCGTGCGGTTCCCCGCAGACCGCCGCCTTCGGGCCCCGGCGGGCGCCGCCACCGGCGCAGATCGCCACGGCGCGGTGCGCGCGCTGCGCGCTGGTGTTCGTCGACCCGGTGCCGTCCGAGGCCACGCGGGGCGAGTCCTACGGCGCCGACTACTACGAGCCGTGGCAGGGCCGCGAGGAGGGCGCCCGGATCCGCCTCTGGAAGCGGCGCCTTGCTCTGATCGAAGAGCGCTCCCCCCGCGGCGCTCTCCTCGACATCGGCTGCGGCGACGGACTGTTCCTCAAGATCGCGCGGCAGGCCGGCTGGAAGGTCGAGGGGGTGGAGTTCTCCCTCGAGGGAGCACGCCGCGCCTCGCAGCGCCTCGGCCGGCCCGTCGCGGTCGGAGATCTGGCGCACGAGCACCTGCTCACGGGGCCGTTCGACGTCCTGACGTTGTGGCACGTGCTCGAGCACCTGGCGGAGCCCGCCCCGATGCTGGATGCGGCGCGTGTCCGCCTGCGCCCGGGAGGCCTGCTGGTGGTGGCGGTGCCCAATCTGGACAACCTGCCGATGCAGATCGCCTACCGCTTGGCGCGCGGGCGGCGGCTGCCGCTGTACGAGAGGGGCGCACGCGAGCCGCACCTCAGCCATTTCAGCCCGTCGGTGCTGGCGGCTTTTCTGGAGCGCCGGGGCTTCGAGACTCTCGAGATCCGGGCGGACCGCTGCGCCCTCGCACTGGCGAACCGGGCGGTCGACGCCGGCGCCGCCGTCCTGTCCGTGCTGGCGCGCCGGCTCCTGACGGACGCCATGGTCGCCTTCGCGCGGAGACCGCGATGATCCCTCCCGAGGGCCACGTCCGACTGGAGATCCGTCGACCGGCCGACCGGATGCTGCCGGACCGCCTGCGGCGCGCGGCGCGCCTCGTCTACCTTTCCGCCCGGGCGTTCATGCTCCTCAGTCTGGGTGTCCTGAGACGGCGCGAACGGCGGCCGCCGGCCCCCGCGCGGGTGAGCCGCATCCTGGTCGTCCGCGCCGATCGCATCGGCGACATGGCGCTCACCACTCCCGCCCTGACCGATCTGCGTGATCACTTCCGGAAGGCCGAGATCACCGTGCTGGCGCCGCCGGCCCCCCTGTCGCTGCTCGAGGCCCATCCGGGCGGACCGCTTGGCCTGCTGGACGGCGGCCGGC
>DAISWT010000251.1:0-4714 GCA_036826235.1 Acidobacteriota bacterium
CAGCACGCGTCGATCCGCGGGGGCACGATCCTGTTCGCCGGCACCAAGCGTCAGGCGCAGGAGGCGATCGCCGAGGAAGCGAACCGCGTCGGCATGCCCTTCGTCAACCAGCGGTGGCTGGGCGGCACCCTCACCAACTACCGTACCATCAAGAAGCGCATCGAGCGTCTGCGCTGGCTCGACAACTTCCTCGAGAACCCGATCGAAGGGCGCTACAGCAAGAAGGAACTGCTGCAGCTCGAGAAGGAACGGGTGAAGCTGGCGAAGGTCCTGTCGGGGATCAAGACGCTCGATCGCCTGCCCGACGCCTTGTTCGTCATCGATCCCAAGAAAGAACACATCGCGGTGCAGGAAGCCCGCAAGCTCGACATTCCCGTCGTGGCGGTGGTGGACACGAACTGCAACCCGGAGGACATCAATTTCCCGATCCCGGGCAACGACGACGCGATCCGCGCCATCAAGCTGTTCGCGTCGCGCATTGCCGACGCCATCCTCGAGGGGCGAAGCCTCTACGAGAAACAGGCGGGTGAGCAGGAGTCCGAAGAGGCGGCCCTGGTGGCGGCCGGTGGCGGCGGCGTGGTGGTCGCGGGCATGCCGGCGCTCGGCGACTCGCCGCCAGGCCGGTCGTCGCGCCGCCCACCGTCCGGAGAGTCGCGCCGGCCTGCGCCGCGCCGGAAGCCCCAGGTCTCCCCTCCCGAGGGCCCGGTGTCCGCAGCGGAGAAGCCGTCGGGAGCCGAGCCGGAGACCGAGGCGGTGGCGAAGGTCGAGGGAGGCGCGGAGCGCAAAGCCGCGGCCCCCGGCGGCCGCGCCGTCCCGGAGTAGACCGGAGCCCGCACCGGACCCGCCGCACACCCGCCCAGCCGCAGTCAGATCCGGACCCGATTGAGCGGGCGCGCGGCCACCCGGCAGCGGGCCCGGAGCGGCCCCCGGGACGAGCGAGTTCCAGGAGGAGTGGATGGAGATCAAGGCGTCGATGGTGAAGGAGCTCCGCGACAAGAGCGGCGCCCCCATGATGGACTGCAAGGTGGCCCTGGTCGAGGCCGGGGGGGACCTGGACCGGGCCCACAAGATCCTCCGCCAGAAGGGTCAGGCGACCGCGGCCAAGCGCTCGAGCAAGTCGACGAGCGAGGGCGCGGTCGGGGCCTACATCCACGCCGGCGGGCGCATCGGGGTGCTGGTCGAGGTCAACTGCGAGACCGATTTTGTCGCACGCACGCCGGACTTCCAGAGCCTGGTGAAGGACCTGGCGATGCACATCGCCGCCTGTGAGCCGCGCGCGGTGGACCGGGACGAGGTGACCGAGGCGGTACTGAATGAAGAGCGGGAGATTTACCGCCAGCAGGCAGCCGCCTCCGGGAAGCCGCCCGCCGTGGTCGAGAAGATCGTCACGGGGCGAATGGAGAAGTTCTACCAGGAATTCTGCCTGCTCGAGCAGCCGTTCGTACGGGATCCCAACGTGACGGTGCGTGACGTCATCAGCGGGGTGATCGCCAAGACCGGCGAGAACATCCGGGTCAAGCGTTTCGCGCGCTTCGTGCTCGGCCAGGACGGCGCGCCTAAGGGAATGGGTCACACGTCGCGCTAGGGGATCGCTCCCCGGCGCCGGAAGCTCCCGTGGCCAAGCAGCCGAAGTACCGCAGAGTCCTCCTCAAGCTGTCCGGCGAAGCCCTCATGGGGTCGAAGCCCTTCGGCCTCGAGTTCGAGACCATCCGCTCTATCGCCGAACAGGTCCGCGAGGTCCACGAGTTGGGCGTGCAGGTCGCCATGGTCATCGGCGGGGGTAACATCTACCGCGGCCTGGCGGGAGCGACCGAGGGACTCATCGACCGGGTGACCGGCGACCACATGGGGATGCTGGCGACGGTGATCAACTCGCTCGCCGTGCAGGACTCGCTCGAGATGCTGGAGGTCCACACGCGCGTCCTGTCGGCGATCGAGATCCGGCAGGTGGCGGAGCCATTCATCCGCAGGCGCGCCATGCGCCACCTGGAGAAGAACCGCGTCGTGATCATCGCGGCCGGCACAGGCAACCCCTACTTCACCACCGACAGCGCCGCTGCCCTGCGCGCCATGGAGGTCAAGGCGGAGGTCATCCTGAAGGCCACCCAGGTGGACGGCATCTACTCCGCCGATCCCAAGAAGGTCCCGGCCGCGAAGAAATTCGACGAGATCGGCTATCTCGAGGTCCTGGGGAAGGGCCTCAGGATCATGGACGCGACCGCCATTTCCCTGTGCATGGACAACCATCTGCCGATCATCATCTTCAACCTCGGGGTGCGCGGCAACATCATGCGGGCCGTCATGGGGGAGAAGATCGGCTCGATCGTGAAGGAGTGAGCCATGAAGGTCAACGAGATCATCCAGAGCGCGCAGAAGAGAATGAACGAGACCGTCGAGCACACGCGCCGGGAGCTGGCGGCCATCAGGACCGGGAGGGCGTCCCTGTCGATCCTGGACGGGCTCACGGTCGAGTACTACGGCACGCCGACGCCGCTCAACCAGGTGGCCACGTTGACCGTTCCCGACCCGACGCTGATCGTCGCCCAGCCGTGGGACGTGACGCTGATCCCGAAGATCGAGAAGTCCATTCGGGCCTCCGACCTGGGTCTCAACCCCGCCAACGACGGCAAGGTCGTGCGCGTTCCGATCCCGCCGCTCACCGAGGAGCGCCGCAAGCAACTGGCGAAGAGGGTGCACGAGATCGCGGAGCACGGGCGGACCGCGATCCGTCTGGAGCGCCGGGACGCCAACGAGGCGCTCAAGAAACTCCTCAAGGAGAAAACCATCTCCGAAGACGACGAAAAGCGCGGGCTCGACCTGGTGCAGAAGCAAACCGATCACCACATTCAGCAGATCGACGAGCTGGCGAAGCACAAGGACGACGAAATCCTCAAGATTTAGGAGCCCGTCCCGGCGTCGGGACGGGGACGCTCACCCGATGACCGTCGCGGCCGTCATCGTCGCCGCGGGCCGCGGCGTCCGCATGGGGGCCGGTCGGCCCAAGGCGTTCGTCCGGGTCGGGGGCGAAACCATTCTGGAACGCTCGGTGCGCGCCTTCGCGTCGCACCCGCGTATCGGACGCATCGTGGTCGCGGTCGCCGACCCGTCGGAGGCGATCCATGCCCTCGGGCCCCTCGCGGCCAGGGTGGTCCTGGTGCGCGGCGGAGCCGAGAGGCAGGAATCGGTCCGGGCGGGGCTCGGCGCGATCCCCGAGGACGAGGCGGACATCGTCCTGGTGCACGACGCGGCGCGGCCTCTTGTCGGGCGGGAGCTCGTCGACGCCGTGATCGAGGCGGCCGGCACCGGAGGCGCGGCGGTTCCCGCGACCGCCCTCACCTCCACGGTCAAGCGCGTCGCGGAAGACGGGCGGGTGGAGGAAACCGTACCACGGGATCGGCTGCGTCTGGCGCAGACCCCGCAGGGCTTCCTCGCGCCGATTCTGCGTCGGGCCTACGCGGTCGCCGCGCGGGACGGGTACGTCGGCACCGACGATGCGGCCCTGGTGGAGAGAACGGGTGGGCGCGTCAGGGTCGTCGAGGGATCCGAGGAGAACATCAAGATCACCACGCCCGTCGACCTCCTCCTGGCGGAGGCGATCCTCGAGCGGAGGGGCCGCGGAGGCAAACATCGCTAGAGTTCGGGCGACACGGGCGGGCGCGTCCGGTACGGCCGCGAAACGGCCGCCGGCGCGCTATACCGGCGGCGAGACACGCGGCGGACTGCCCCTCCTGCGCATCGGCTGCGGCGCGGACGCGCACCCCCTCCGACCCGGGCGCCGCCTCGTCCTGGGAGGAGTCGAGATCCCGCACCCGCACGGCCTGGCAGGGCATTCCGACGCCGACGTGGTGTCTCACGCCATCTGCGACGCCATCCTCGGGGCTCTCGGGCTTCCCGATCTGGGCGTCCGTTTCCCCGACAACGACGAAAGCCTGCGCGGGCGATCGAGTCTGTGGTTCCTGCAGGACATCATGCGGGAGGCCCGCGCGCGCGGGTTCGAGATCGTGAACGTGGACGCCGTCGTTCTGGCCGAGGCGCCGCGCCTCCAGCCTCACCTCGCGGCGATGCGCCGGGCTCTCGCCGGCGCTCTCGGGGTGCCCGAGGAGAGCGTCGGTCTGAAGGCAAAGAGGCTGGAGGGACTCGGAGCGCTGGGCCGCGGGGAGGGCATCATGGTGCAGGCGGTCGCCCTCCTCGGCGGTCGCGTGGGATGAGCGCCCCGCGCGTGCGCTTCGCCCCTTCGCCGACCGGCGAGCTGCACGTCGGCAATGCCCGCACCGCCCTTTTTAACTGGCTCTACGCGCGTCGGCACCGCGGCACGTTCGTGCTGCGCATCGAGGATACGGACGCCGCCCGATCCTCAGCGGCGCACGAGGAGGATCTCCAGGATGATCTGCGCTGGCTCGGGCTCGGGTGGGACGAGGGGGCGGGCGAGGACGGCGAGGACGGGCCCTACCGGCAATCGGAGCGGTTGATTCTGTATCGCGACAAGGCCGACGAGCTGATCGAGAGCGGCCGGGCCTACCCCTGCTTCTGCTCGCAGCAGCTTCTCGAGGAGGAGCGCGCGGCGCAGCGGGATGCCGGGGGGGCATCGATCTATCCCGGTCGGTGCCGGGGCATCCCGAGACAGGAGGCGGCGCGCCGGCGCGCGAGCGAGGAGGCGGCCATCCGTTTCGACGTCCAGGCCGCCACGGGCGGCGACCCGTCGATCGGATTCGCC
>DAISWT010000252.1:0-2941 GCA_036826235.1 Acidobacteriota bacterium
GCCGCTCCGCGGGCCTCCTGCCGGCCGGCCCCCTGCGGGTCGCGCCGCCCGGGCCCGACGCCCGGAGCGCGTCGCAGGTCCGCGGCGCCGACGCGGGCACGGCCGGCAACGTCGGCGTGCAGCCGCGCGGCGAAGGCGGCCTTCCCATCCTGATCCTGAACGAGGTCGATCCAGGCCGTTCCGAGATCGGAGCGTGACACACGTGACGGCGCCTCGTGGCAGACGAGATTTAGGAGTACGCCGACCGGGGACCCCTCAGCGGCAGCGCGCAGTACGGCGAACGCTCGAGGTCTGAACACTCTCCCCGCACCCACTCTCCCCATGAAGGGCTGTCGCGCCCGGTCGGCGCCCGCCTGCCCACCGATCGGCCGGTCGGGACCCGCGCGGGCGGGGCGCGATGCGGGGAGTTGACGCGGGTGCCCCACCGGTCGTATGAGAGGGTGTACCGTCCCGCGCGAGTCTTCGGACGCGCAGGCCAGGCGCGGCACGCGCCGACGCGCCTGGAATCGACTGGCCCCCTCATGAGGTGACGGATGACCAAGCTCCCCGGCTGGTACAAGGATCAGAAGAAGAAGTACCCCGACGTCTTCCGGGCCTACGAGGATCTCGGCGAGGCCTGCAGGAAGGCCGGGCCTCTCGACGGCAGGAGCGCGGCGCTCGTGAAGCTGGCGATCGCGGTGGGCACGCGACACGAAGGCGCGGTGCACTCGCACACCCGCCGCTCGCTGGAGGCCGGCGCCAGCATCGACGAGTGCCGGCACGTCGTCCTCCTGGCGCTGACGACGATCGGCTTCCCGGCGATGATGGCCGCCCTGTCGTGGGTCGAGGACGTGGCGAAGGAGGGGAAGTAGCTACTTCTTCAGCCACTGGTCGAGCCAGCCGATCACCGTGTCGTGCCACAGGATGCTGTTCTTCGCCTTCAGCACCCAGTGGTTCTCGTCGGGGAAGTAGAGCAGCTTCGACGGGATGCCGCGCCGCTGCAGCGCGGTGAAGACCGAGAAGCCCTCGGTCTCGGGCAGCCGGTAGTCCTTCGCGCCGTGGATGACCAGCATCGGCGTCTTCCAGTTCGCGACGAACAGCGCCGGGGACCAGACGTCGTGCGTGGTGCCCGGCTCCCATGGCGGGCCGCCGTGCTCCCATTCGGGGAACCACAGCTCCTCGGTCGCATAGTAGGACGTGCGCGTGTCGAACTCGCCGTCGTGGCTGACCAGGCACTTGAAGCGGTCGGTGTGGCCGGCGATCCAGTTGATCATGTAGCCGCCGTAGGACGCTCCGAGGGCGCCCATGCGGTCCCTGTCCACGAAGTCGTACGTCGCCAGCACGTAATCCAGCCCTTTCATCAGGTCCTCGTACGGCGCGGCCCCCCAGTTCCTGCGGATGGCGTCGGTGAAGGCCTGGCCGAACCCGGTGCTGCCGTGGAAGTTGATCGTCACGGTGGCGTACCCGGCGCCGGCGTAGGCCTGCGGGTTCCAGCGGTAGTGGAAGTGGTCCTCCCACGACCCCTGCGGGCCGCCGTGCACCAGGAACGCCAGCGGGTACCTGCGTCCCTCCTGGAAATCGACCGGCTTCAGGATCCAGCCGTGGACCTTCTCGTCCATCGCCCCCTTGAACCAGAACTCCTCGGGCCGGCTCAGCTTCACCGTTTCGAGGCGCGCCGCGTTGACCCGCGTCAGCACCCGCACGTCCGTGCCGTCCAGCAGACAGGTGACGATCTCGGTGGGGGAGACCAGCGAATCCTGTCCGTACACCAGCCGGCCGCGCGAGGTCACCGTCACGTCCGTGTTCTCGTGCTCGCCGACCACGACGCTCACCCTGCCGCCCGCCGGATCGACGGCGAAGATCTTCAGGCGGGCCGTCTCCTCGGCCGTGACGAACAGCCGCTTGCCGTCCGGCGACCAGACGACCGAGCCGGCGGAGCGGTCCCACGACTCGGTCAGCGATCGGCTCTTCCCGGACGGGAGGTCGTACAGCATCACGCGCTGCCGGTCCGCCTCGTAGCCGGGGCGTGACATCGCGAGGTAGGCGATCGACTTCCCGTCCGGCGAGAACGCCGGCTGCGCGTCCAGCGCCTCGTTGGCGCAGGTCAGACAGCGGTAGCCGCCGCCGTCCGCGTTAGCGAGATAGATGTTGTCGTCGGTCGACCAGGCCTCGTTCCGCGCCATCTTGGACGTGAACGCGATCGACTTGCCGTCGGGCGACCACGCGAATTCCTCCGTTCCGCCGAACGGTTTTGTCGGGCTGTCGGCATCGGCGCCTTTCATGACGTCGACCGGGTCCCCGCCCCTGAGTGGCCAGACAAAGATGTGGTTGCGTTTCCCCTCGTCCCAGGCGTCCCAGTGGCGGATCATCAACCTGGTGTAGACGCGTGCCTTCACCGGGTTGTCGCTCTTCTCCTTGTCCCGCTTCGCGGTGCAGGCCAGGTCCGGACAGTCCGGATAGACCTCGGCCGAGAACGCCAGCCGCGTCCCGTCAGGCGACCACTGCACATTGTCCACGTCCACCGGAAGATCGGTGACCCGCCGCGCCTCCCCCCCGGACGGATCGATTGACCATACCTGCGACGAGCCGCCGCGATCCGAGATGAACGCGATCGATTTCGCGTCGGGCGACCAGCGCGGCGACGTGTCCGCCGCCGGCGCGTTGGTCAGCCGCCGCGGCCGGCCGCCGTCGATCGGCACGATCCACAGGCTGGTGAAATTCCTGTTGGCCTCCGCGTCGTACACCCGGCGCGTGAACACGACCTGGCTTCCGTCCGGCGACGGCTGCGGCGACGCCAGCCTCTCCATCGCGACCATGTCGCGCACCGAGAACGGATGCTTCGGCTCGTCGGGGGCCTCGGCGGCGACGGCGGGCGCGGTGACGACGGCGCAACAGCAGAGAACGAGCGATCTCATAACGGGCCTCCCCGGAGATTCGGATCGTGGCGTCGGAGCGGGGCCTT
>DAISWT010000252.1:3010-4713 GCA_036826235.1 Acidobacteriota bacterium
CCGCCGCTAGAATCCGCGCCAGTTCGCGTCCGACAGTCGGTCCCGGAAGCACAGCAGCAGCGCCTCACGAACTGGCCGAACGCGGCCTTCCATGGAGGTAGCGCATGGCCGTCAACACGAAGCGAGTCCTGATTGGCGCCCTGGTGGGCGGCGTGGTCTGGAACGTCTGGAGCATCGTGGTCAACACGTTCCTGCTCGGCGAGCGCTATCAGCGGGCCATCGAGGCCGGGATGTTCCAGGAGAAGCCGCGTCTCCCGTTCCTGCCGTTGTGGATCATCACTCTCTTCGCGGTCGCCTGGATCATCGCGTCGCTCTATGGCGCCGTGAGGACCGCGTGGGGTCCCGGGCCGATGACCGCGCTCAAGCTGGGGGTCATGGTCGGGTTTGCGATCGGCCTCCCGGGGAATCTGGCGATGGCCGCCTGGGGGACGTTCGGCAGGATCTTTCCGTTCTGCTGGGCGCTGGACCTGGGGCTCGGCTCGGTGTTCGCCGCCCTGATCGCCGGCTGGCTGTATCGCGACTGATTCGGGTTTACTTGCGGTTGCCCGGATCGCCGCCCCAGATCGCTCCGTCGTCGGTGACCGTCCCGCTGGTGCTGTCGAGCGAGGAGCGGCCTCCGCCCCAGATGGCGCCCGAGCCGGCGACCGCCGGATTATCGAGCGTGGACTTGGCGCCGCCGGTGCCGCCCCAGATGGCGCCGCTGCCGTAGGTGATCGCCTGCGGCACCGGTGTGAGGCTCACCCCGGTGGCGCTGCCTTTCCCGCCGCCCCAGATGGCGCCCTGCGTCCAGCTCGAACCCCACAGGATCGCGGTGTCCTGGATGTAGACGAAGCCGTCGCTGGCGGCCATGGCCAGAGGAGACCTGGCGTTCTGGGCGTAGCCGGTGGCGTTCACGGCGGCGTACGCGTCGAGGGTTCCGGCGCCGGTCTCGAACACCAGCCGCGTGTCCTTCACGGCCGACTTCATCAGCCGCGCCTTGACGGTGGCGGGGTTGAGCGTCGGGTCCTTCTGCAGCATGAGGGCGGCGGCGCCCGCCACCATCGGCGCGGCCATCGAGGTCCCCGACAGGGAGTAGTACGCGCCGTCCTGCGTGGCATGCGCCGGGTCGTTCTTGTAGTCGCCGATCTGCAGCGTCAGCTCGTGGTGCTGGGTGTCGAGCCACGAGGAGACCGCCCGGGCCGAGACGATCCACGTGCCGGGGGCGACCAGGTCGGGCTTGACGACGAAGTCGATCAGGCTCGGCCCCTTGCTGGAGTACCAGGCGAGCACGTCGTCGGCCAGCGGCACGGTGTTCCGATCGTCCATCGCGCCGACGGTGACGGCGTCGGGCGAGTTTCCGGGGCTGGTGACCGTCCCGAAGCCGGTGCCGACGGCGCCGTCGTTGCCGGCTGCGGCCACCACGACGATCCCCTTGCGCACCGCCGCCGCCACCGCGCGGCACAGCGGATCGGTCAGGTACGACTCGTAGACGGGGTGGCCCAGCGACAGGTTCAGGACTCGGATGTTGTAGTAGCGGGCGTTCTTCACCACCCAGTCGATGCCGGTGATGATGTCGGAGGTGTAGCCGGTCCCGTCGGGCGACAGAGCCCGAAGCGAGATGAGCTGGGCATCGGGTGCGAGCCCGCGGAAGGTACGGAACGACAGGCTGTCGCTCGAAGCATAGCCGTTGCCGTACAGGATTCCCGCGACGTGGGGCCCGTGGC
>DAISWT010000253.1:0-4703 GCA_036826235.1 Acidobacteriota bacterium
GCAGCAGCGTGCCGGTCTCCTCGGGCGTGAACAGAAGATCGTCGCCCTCGATCAGCGTCGCCCCGTCCTCCTCCAGGAGCGTGGGGCGGCCGAGGTCGGGAAGGGAGCGGCCCGCCAGGATCAGGTGAAGCGCACCGGGCAGGCGGGCCACGAGCCGCCGCAGGGCCCGCACGGAGGACTCGGACCTCTCCAGGTGCTGCACGCCGTCGAGCACCAGCACGATGCTCCCGCGGAGCGACTCCTCCGCGTCGCCCACGAAGACGTCCGCCATGCGTTCGGCTTCCTGCGGCCGGCAGCGCAGGGTCTCCCACAGTCCCTGGCTGCGCTCACCGAACTCCGGCGCGTGCTCGGTCATTCCCTGCACGATGTAGCGGAAGAAGACGGAGGGATCGCGGTCCGAGGGGTCGAGTGAGTACCAGAGCGAGTCCTCCCCGGACTCCCGCAGGAAGGACGCCAGAAGCGCCGTCTTGCCGTACCCCGGTCCGGCCAGGACGACGGTGAGGCGCTTCTCGAGCCCGGCGCGCAGGCGGTCCATGAGCCGCGGGCGCCGCAGGTGCAGCGGACCGATCGCGTGCGGCAGCAGTTTGGCGGCGAGCAACGTCGGGGCGCGAGTCATGACGGTGGTCGGCGTTCGCCGGCCCTCCTGATTTCACTCTAATCATGCGGCGGAAAACTCGGGGGACAAATCAGGTGATTCCCTGAAAAACGCTCCGGAAAATCCTTGTAGGATTTGGACCCGGGGCTCTTGAGGGGGGGGATCAGCACGCGCGGCGTGCTTCCGGACGGCGGCGATCCGACTTATACTCACGCATCAATTCCATGTCCGCGTATCTCGTTGTGCTGTGCGTCCTGATCATCACGGCGACCGTTGTGGCGCTGCGCCGTCGCTCGTCGTCCGGCCGGCCGCGCGGCTTGTTGACACCGGTCGAAAAGGCCGCCGCCCGTGACCAGGCCGGCCGTGCGGCGGCCGGCGAAGCGCTCACCGCACAGCCGACCGCGACGCGCCAGCAGACCCTGTCGGTAGCTCTCCACCAGGTCGCCGACGGCCTGACGAAGTTCTTCGACGAGTCGGCGCAGCCGGCCGATCTCCTCGCCAACGAGGTCTTCCGCCGCGGCGTCCGCCTGTTCACCCCCGGCGACGCCGGCGTGGAGCTGGTGCTGTCCTACGTCACCGGTGACAACGCGGTGATCTCCTGCATGGCGTCCGAGGCGCTCCTGGAGAGGCGGGAGACCGGCGGGACCACGGATCGGATGATCGAGGCGGTGGGGGGAATCGGCGGCTGGCCGCTGTTCTTCGCCCTGCGGTATCTCGCCGGCACCGTCCCCGGGAGCGAGCCGTTGGCGGGTCGCGTCCTGTCGCGGGCGGGCGAGGCCTGGGACCACCGCTTCGCGCATCGGTTCCTGAAAGAGTTCCTGGCTCGGCGGACGGCCGCGGGGGAAAAGCCGACCTTCGCCGCCCACCTGCAGGGGCTGTCGCGCCGGGCGCTTGGATCAGTGGAGAAGATCCTGAAGAGCCTGGGTCCGGAGGCCGGACCGCTGCGCGACGAGTTCGAGAGTTTCCGGACCGCCTGGATCGACGTCGATTACCTCGCCGACGTCGGGACGCTGTGGAGCGCCGACGCCGCCGAGCGGGCCTCGATCATCGAGCACGACGCGCTGCAGGGGGCGGTCGCCGGTCTCGAGGCGTCCTACCTCGCCGAGCGGCCACGCTCGACCCT
The DNA here is from genome assembly GCA_036826235.1 of Acidobacteriota bacterium. GTDB lineage: Bacteria > Acidobacteriota > Polarisedimenticolia > Gp22-AA2 > Gp22-AA2 > Gp22-AA3. The sequence continues at coordinate 1,719 of DAISWT010000253.1, forward strand.
CCTGGTCGGCGAGGCGGGGGTCGGGAAGAGCGCCATCGGGCGGGCCCTGGCGGGACGCATGCGGCGCGCGGGGTGGATCGTGTTGCAGGCCGGGGCGGCGGACCTCCTGGCCGGACAGGTCTACATCGGCCAGTTCGAGCAGCGGGTTCAGGAGGTCCTGCGCCACCTGTCGCGGCCGCGCCGGGTGCTGTGGGTCATCCCGGATTTTCCCGCCCTCGCTCTCGCCGGCCGGCACAAGTACAGCCAGGTGGGGGCGCTCGATCTCATCCTTCCGCTGATCGAGCAGGGGACGATCACCGTCCTGGGCGAGTGCCAGCCGGCCGCCTACGAGCGGCTGCTCCTCGAGAAGCCGCGCTGCGCCACCGCCCTGACCGCCCTGCGTGTCGAGCCTTTGACGGAGTCCGAGACGCTGCGGCTGGCGCGCCAGTGGATGATCAAGCACGCCCCCGCCGACGCCGCGGCCTTCCGCGACGTCGACGCCATCATTCACGAGGCCGCGCAGCTCGCCCTGCAGTTCCTGGGGCACAAGGGAATGCCCGGCAGCGTTCTCGAGCTGCTGCGGGTCACGCGCGACCGGCTGGCGGCGGGCTCGGCCCCCGGCTCGCCGGGGCCGCGCGCCCCGATCACGCCCGACGATCTGATCGTCACCCTGTCGCAGATGACCGGCCTGCCGGCCCACATCCTCGACGACCGCGAGGCGATTGACCTGACGGCGCTGCGGACTCTGTTCGCGGAACGGGTCAAGGGACAGCCCGAGGCGGTCGACTGCCTGGTCGACCGGGTGGCGATGATCAAGGCGGGGGTCACCGACCCCACCCGGCCCTCGGGCGTGTTCCTGTTCGCCGGTCCGACCGGCACCGGCAAGACGGAGATCGCCAAGACGCTCGCCGCGTTCCTGTTCGGCTCCCCGGAACGGATGATCCGTCTCGACATGTCCGAGTTCCAGGCGATCGACAGCCTCGATCGCATCCTCGGCACGACGCACGAGGAGCGGGACAACTCTCTCGCCGACCAGGTGCGCCGCCAGCCGTTTTCGGTGGTGCTCCTGGACGAGTTCGAGAAGGCGCACGAGCGCGTCTGGGACGTCTTCCTGCAGGTGTTCGACGACGGCCGCCTCACCGACCGGCGCGGCAGGACCGCCGACGTGCGGCACGCCATCATCATCCTCACCTCCAACCTCGGCGGCGCCATCCCGAGCGGTCTCAGCCTCGGCTTCTCGAAGGAGCACGAAGGGTTCCGCGCCGGATCGGTGACGCGCACCATCGAAAAGTCGTTCCGCAAGGAGTTCCTCAACCGCATCGACCGGGTGGTGGTGTTTCAGCCTCTCAGCCGCGAGGTGATGCGGCAGATCCTGCAGCGCGAGCTGTCGGCCGCCCTGCAGCGGCGCGGCCTGCGCTCGCGCGCCTGGGCGGTGGAGTGGGACGAGAGCGCCATCGAATTCCTCTTGAAGATGGGTTTCACCGAGGACCTCGGCGCCCGCCCTCTGAAACGCGCCATCGAGCGCTATCTGCTGGCGCCACTGGCGACCGCCATCGTCAACCGCAAGGTCCCCGCCGGCGACCAGTTCCTGCTGGTCACGGGTCGCGACGACCGCCTCGATCTCGAGTTCATCGACCCCGACGCGCCGCAGGAGGCCATGGGCGCGGCGCTGGCCGAGACGGCTTCACCGGCGCCCGGGGCCAGCGCTCCGGCCGGCGCCGGTCTCGGGGGGATCGCGCTGCAGCCCGGCGGCCGGCCCGACGAGGTGGACTTCCTGAGGCTGCGGCTCGACGCACTCTGCGCCCGGGTCGCCGGCGACGATTGGAAGCTGCACAAGACGCGGGCCCTGGAGGAGACCGGCCGGCCGGAGTTCTGGGTGTCGCCCGGACGATTCGAGATCCTCGGGCGCTACGAGTATTGCGACCGTATCGAGTCAGGCGTGCAGCGGGCCGCGTCGCTCCTCGAGCGTCTGGCCGGACGCGCCGGAGACGGGCGCTCGCGCTACCCGCGCAACCTCGTCGGCAGCCTGGCGCACAACCTGTACCTGCTGGAGACCGCCTGCGCCGATGTCGATGAGCGGCGACCGCGCGAGGCGTTTCTCCTCGTCGAGGCGAAGACGACTCGCGGCGCCCCCCGGCCCGAGGCCGATCGCTTCGCCGCCGAGCTGGCGGCGATGTACCGCTCCTGGGCCGCCAAACGCCGCATGCGCGCGCAGGTGCTGGACGAACGAGCGGCCGACGGCCAGCTGTTCAGATTCCTCATGGCGGTCAGCGGCTTCGGCGCCTACTCGATCCTCGCCCATGAGGACGGTCTGCACGTCCTCGAGCAACCGGAGGATCGCCCGCGTCAGTTCGAGCGCTGCCGCGTGCAGGTCAGCGTCATCCCCCAGCCGCTCGAGCCCGCAGGTCAGGCTCCCCGCGCCCTCCGCGCTCCCGGTGCTGTCCGCGCCCTCGGCCAGAGCCTTGATCCCCTGCAGGGTGGCCAGCATGTTGGCCTCGAACTCGGCCAGGCGGCGGGCCACGATGCGCTCCTCCTTGTCGGGCATCGCCTCGATGGCGGGGGTCAGGCCCGAGGGCGCCGGGCCCATCCGGGCCCGCTGGCGCAGCCGGCTCCCTCCACCCTCGGGCTCCAGCTCGAAGGACCAGCTGGCCGAGGGGAACCCGGGGTCGCCCACGGCCCAGGCGAAGAGGCGGCCCGCCTCGCAGGCGGTCACGGTGCACGTCGTCTATCCGTCGCCCACCGCGACGTCGACAAGGCCCCGAAGGGGCCGTGAAGCGCCGGCGGGCGGCGGGTAGTGCCCTTCCCGTTGCAGAAGATCGGCGCGATTGACTCCCGCGGCCCGTACGCGAATGCGAATGGCGCCGTCGACGAGCGGTGGCGCAGCGATGTCGCCGACGCGCAGTACGCTCTCATCGCCGTAGTGATCGAAGACGACGGCCCGCATACCGAGAACCGTAGTGTATCGTTCGCGGTGCTTGGAAAACGAAGTCGTCTCCTGCGTCGGCC
>DAISWT010000254.1:0-4692 GCA_036826235.1 Acidobacteriota bacterium
TTGCGCATTCGTTCGGGCTCTGATTACATTGGGGACGGCGATGGCCGCCAGGAGCGCCCGCTTCGCAACCGTCAGTCTCCCGGGCATGAGGAAGATCCCCGCGATGCCGGCAAGAACGATCGGCATGTACTTCAGCACCGACAGGTCGCCGTCGCCGAAATAGACGTTGAGATTCCGCAGGAAGTTTCGCGGTTCGGGCCGGAAGAAGGTGTCGGTGAATCCGCCGGCGACGTTCGCCTGCAGAAACGGATTGCCGAAGTAGTTCAGGTTGTAGGCGAACAGCGGCAGGACTCCCAGGAGAAGCCCGCACAGGACGCCGGGCGTCAGCCCCTTCGCGCGTGCGAGGGCGGCGCGCGCCAGCAGGACCAGGACGATCCCCGCCGGCAGCATCGAGGTGAACAGGGTCAGCCCCAGGAGGGTTCCGGCGACGAGCGACGCCGCCAGCCTGCGGCGCCCCTGGAGGACCATCGCCGTCTCGATCAGGCAGAAGGCGATCACGAGGTACGAGGCGGCCAGGATGTCGTGATGGGCGACGCCCGAGTAAGGAAAGATCGTCGTCGCCACCCCGCTGCCGGCGGCGGCGAACGCGGCGTCCCGTCTCGGATAGCCCCAGACCCGCGCGATCATCCAGTACAGGAACGCGGCGGCCAGAGCCGACAGCAGCGAGGAGCTGAGCCAGGTGACGACCGCCGACGTCAGGATGCGATCGCGGGCGTAGGTCAGCCCGAACGCCGCGCACAGGCGATAGGCCAGGTACCCGAGGGTGAACTGCCCCGGCTGCTTGGCCGCCAGCCTCCTGCCACCGTAGACGAACGTGTCGGTGGTGCGCTTGAGCCGGTCGCTGGCCGCATCGCCGATGGCGTAGGTCCCCCTGTCGAGCATCGAGGCGATGACGAACTGCTGCAGGGCATAGTCGTAGACGTCCACGCGATCGATCGTGGCGCCGTACAGCAGCCACAGTGCGGCGAAGACGATCACCGCGTCCCGCCCCGGCCGGGAACCGGCGGCGGGCGCGGGGCTCTTGCGCGCAGGCTTCATGATCGCTCAGTGGAGGTGCCGGCCGCCGTCCACCCGCAGGCATTCCCCGGTGACGAACTCGGTCTCCACCAGGAACAGCACCGCGCGCGCGATCTCCTCCGGGCCGCCCCAGCGGCCGAGCGGAGTGGCCTTACGCACCGCGGCGTCCGCCTTGGCGCTGAAGCCGGGCGGCTTCAGGATCGGGCCCGGCGCGACCGCGTTGACGAGGATCGCGGGGGCCAGCTCGAGCGCCAGGCTCTCGGTCAGCCCGATGATCCCCGCCTTCGAGACATAGTACGGCAGATAGCCGCGGTAGCGCGGCCGGCCGCTTCGCGGCAGCCAGTCGGAGAACAGGACGATCCGGCCGCCGCCCGCCGACTTCATGAGGGGCGCCGCGCGGCGCACCAGGTGGAAGGCGCTCGACAGATCGACGTCGAGGTTGCTCCGCCAGGCGCGCTCGTCGAGGCTGTCGAACGGCACCCGTGCGTACACCGACGCCATGCACACGAGAATGTGAGGGCCGCCCAGCTTCTCGTGGACCACGTCGATCGCCTCCGCCGCGCCCTTCGGCTTCGACAGGTCGGCCTTGACCTCGACGGCCCGCACCCCGAGCGAGCGGGCCCGGCGGGCCGACTCCTCGGCGCTGTCCCGCGACCTGTTGTAGGTGAGGGCGAGATCGCAGCCGCGCGTGGCCAGGGTCGCGGCGATGGTCTGCCCAACGCGGGCGCCGCCGCTGATCAGGGCCACTTTCCCTCGCGGATCCACCGCCCGGCCTCAGGACGCCGCCGGCCGATCGATCGGCGGGCGCTTCAGGTGCCAGGAGGTGATCTCCTGGAAGAACCGCGCCAGGGAGATCCCCTTGTCCTCCTCGAACGCGGAGGTCATCGCCGTCAGGCTGACCGGCAGGCCGTCCTGCCCGAAGCCGCACGGCACGGCAATCGCGGGCAGGCCGCACAGGTTGCCGGCGGCGCCGACCGGGTCGCTCCAGGCGATGTCGTCGAAGTCCTTGTCGAGCGGGAAGGCGGTGTACCCCTCCCCCGGGTACAGGAGGACGTCGTGGCGCGTGAAGAAATCGGCCATCGACTCCTGGCAGACGCTGCGGATGCGCTGCGCCTTGACGAAGTCTGAGCCGCGGATCGCCCGCGCCACGATGAACGACAGGCGCGCCCCGGGGCTGACCATCCGGCGGGCCGCCCCGCTCCGCTCCAGCTCCTCGAAGGCGGTGGCGACCTCGGCCGACAGGATGACCCCGGTGACGCTCTCGAACGGCAGCTGCGGCAGCTTCGTTTCCTCGACGCGCGCGCCGGCGCGCCGCAGCTCGTCGAGGGCCGCCAGGAAGGCGCGCTCGACCGACTTGTCACCCTGCTTGTCGAAGTCGAGCTTCAGCCAGCCGATCTTCAGCCGCCTCACCGACGCCGGATCGGACGGCGGCGCGGGCCGCTCGTCGGACGAGTACGGATCGTCCGGGTCGCGCCCCTGGATGCGCTCCAGGACCAGTTCGCAGTCCCTGGCCGAGCGGGCCATCGGACCGAGCTTGTCGAGCGACCAGGAGAGCGCCATCGCACCCTGTCGCGACACGCGGCCGAACGTGGGCCGCAGCCCCGAAACGCCGCAGAAGGACGACGGACACAGGATCGATCCCCAGGTCTCCGAGCCGATGGCGAACGGCACCAGGCCCGCCGCGACCGCCGCGCCCGCGCCCGACGACGAGCCGCACGTCCAACGGTCGAGGTTCCAGGGGTTGTGGGCCGCGCCGGTGAGGGACGCGTCGCCCTTCGAGTAGCCCAGCCCGCCGGCCAGCTCGATCATCGCCAGCTTGCCGAGCAGGACGGCGCCCGCCTCGCCCAGCCTGCGGACGACGGTCGCGTCCTGCTGGAACACCTGACTCTCGTACGGCTTCGCCCCCCAGGTCGTCCTGATCCCCTTCGTCGCCACCAGATCCTTGGCGCCGTAAGGGATGCCGTGCAGGGGCCCGCGGTCCTTGCCCGCGGCGATCTCTTTTTCGGCCTGCCTCGCCTGCTCGATCGCCAGGTCGGCGGTGACGGTGGCGAAGGCGCCAAGCTTCGGATCGAGCGCCTCGATGCGCGCCAGATAGGCTCGGGTCAGCTCGACCGGCGACACCTGGCGCGAGCGCAGCAGCTTCGACAGATCGCTGACCGGCTTGTACAGGACGTCGTCAGCGAGCATGGGACCGCTTCGTCCGGAGGGCGCGGAACGCGCCGCTCGGCCGCACCTCATTGCCCAGCTTGAAGTCGCGGACCTCCTTGAGCGCCTGCTCCGTCTGCGTCACGTCCTTGCGCACGCGTTTGCGTTCCTCGGAGGTCAGGTCCTCCTCCTGCTTCGCCAGAAAGCGCGCCAGCGGGGTCTCCTCCGGCTCGGGGGTGGGCGACGGCTGCGGCGCGGCCTGGTCGGCGGCGCCGGCGACGGCGATGCCGAGAAGCGATTCGACGCGGGCGATCGAGGCGGCCGCCAGCATCAACGGCGCGCCGAGGACGGCGCGCGCCACGGTCCTGCGCGACAGTTTCATGCGGTCCCTCCTGGCGAAGCCCCGCCGCCCGCGGGCGGCTATTTTCCGACTCGCTTGACGAACTCTCCGGTGGTGGTGTCGACCATCACCGTCTCCCCGGCATCGAGATAGACGGGGACGCGGATCTGCGTGCCGTTCTCCAGCGTCGCCGCCTTGGTCACCTTGCCGCTCGCCATGTCGGAGCGTCCGCCGGGGCCGGTCTCGGTCACCTTCAGCTCGACGAACTGCGGCAGCTCCACTCCGGCCACCCGGCCCTGGAACACGATCGACCGCAGCGTCACCCCCTCCTTCAGCCAGCGCACCGTGTCACCGAGCGCCCCGCGGTCGAGGTGGAACTGCTCGAACGACTGCTCGTCCATGAAATGGAAATCGCCGCCGTCGGCGTACAGGAAGTTGATCTTGCGGCGCTCGAGGTCCGGCTCCTCGAACTTGTCCCCCGACTTGAACGTCATGTCGAGCACCTGGCCGGTGATGACGTTGCGCCCCTTGATGCGGACGAGCGTCGCCGAGCCGCGTGCCGACGGCGTCTGCACCGTGTACTCCATGATGATGTAGGGCTGACCCTCGACCTGGATCGCCAGCCCCTTCCTGAAATCCGCGGTGGTCAGCATCAGCGCGCCGGCTGGAAGATCAGAAAGTAGTGGTACGGCAGGAAGGTCTTCTCGTCGGAAAGGGCCCAGCCCGCCTGTTGCATCTCGTCCACGACGAACTCGCGCGCCAGCTTGTGCTGCAAAGGCGGCCCGACCGGCATCGGCTTCTTATGGAAGTCGACGATCGCCAGCCGCCCGCCGGGCGCCAGCGCCCCCTTCATCCGCCGGAAGTAGCTCAGGCGGTCATCGATGTGATGGTAGGTGTCGACGATCAGCACGCAGTCGACCCGGCCCGGCGGCAGGAACGGCTGGGCGGGCAGCGCCAGGACCGGCAGCACGTTGAGCGTCTGCTCCTTGAGGGCGCGCTGGCCCAGCCGTTGCACCATCTCCGGCTCGGTGTCGATCGCCAGGACGATGCCGCCGGGCTCGACCGCCCGGGACAGGATGCGCTCGAAGTAGCCGGTGCCGGCGCCCAGGTCGGCCACGATGTTGCCGGGCAGGAGCCCGAGCGCGGCGACCAGCTCCTTCGGCTTCTGCCACTCGTCACGTTGCGGGTCG
>DAISWT010000255.1:0-737 GCA_036826235.1 Acidobacteriota bacterium
GCCCGGCTGTTGTTGGCGGCCGCTCTCGGCCTCGGCATCGACGAGAGCTACATGGTTGCGGCCGGCCGCCAGCTGCAGCTCAGCTATTTCGACCATCCGCCGATCGCGTGGTGGATGGCGTGGAGCGCCGCGCACCTTGCCGGCAACGAGAGCGCGGTCGTCGTCCGGCTGCCCTTCATCGTGCTGTTCGCGGTCACGACCTGGCTGATGTATCGCGTCACCTCGGCGCTTTTCGGCCCGCCCGGGAGGGTGCGGGTCTCGATGACCTTCGGGCCCTCCACCAGGTACGCCACGCCGGCGCGGTCGTAGATCCACAGCTCCCGGCCGGGGCCCTCCGGTGCACGGCTGGTCGGGAGACCGAGCGACCTCAGGACCTGTCCCATCTGGCTGCCGGGAGAATACGCGTCGATGAGGGCCTTGACCTTCGGCCAGTCGGGCTGGAGCTTGAGCGGCACCGACACCTCGACCGGCCTCCCCTGGCGCACGCGCTTGGTGATCTCCCGGTCCTCGGGCAGACGGTACTTGACCGAGTCGAATCCCTTCGGGTCGTAGAAGCGCAGGTAGTAGTAGGGAAATTCGGGATCGGCGGAACATTCGAGCTCGAAGAAACCGAGGGGGTCGGTCGTGGCACGCTTCTCTTCCACGCTCTGGTCGAGCGACCGCAGTCCGCCGAGCCTCACGATGGTGCGCGACTTCAAGAGCCGGACCACCTGGGCCGGGACCCCCGCGCCGCTCTC
>DAISWT010000255.1:808-4651 GCA_036826235.1 Acidobacteriota bacterium
AGGAGCGCGAGGAGCGCACCGCCGATCCCCGGCCGCGCGGCCCCGCGACGATATCCGGATATCTCCCGTCGCACGATCGCTCCCTCAGCGGTAGTTGGTGAACTGCATGTCGAAGTCGAGGGCGCTGTCGCGCAGGATCTTGATGGCGGATTGAAGGTCATCCTTGTTCTTGGCCCTGACGCGGACCTGGTCGCCCTGGATGGCGGCCTGCACCTTGATTCCGCTCGTCTTGAGGACCTTGACGATCTCCTTGGCCTGCTCCTGCGGGATTCCCTGCTGAAGCACCACCTGCTGCCTGAGGCTTCCGCCGGTCGCCTCTTCGGGTTTCTTGAAGGTCAGGCCCTTGGCCGGGACGCGTCGGGCCGCCAGCTTCTGCATGAGGATCTCGGTGACGGCGCGCAGCTTGTAATCGTCGTCCGCCACGAGGTGCAGGATCTCCTTTTCACGCCGGATGTCGGCGACGCTACCTTTGAAATCGTAGCGCTGGCGGATCTCCTTGAGGGCCTGCTGGATCGCGTTATCGACCTCCTGCAGATCGATCTTGGACACGATGTCGAAGGAGCTCTCGGACGCCACTGAAACGTCCTCCGGGAGGCGGAAAGGGCGGCGATCTTAACATCCTGATCAGCGGCATTGCAAGGTTCGGGAGGGATGTCGCGAGGGATGAGGACGCGTCAGGGAGGAGCGATGTTCTCGGTCTCGACCCCCTCCGGCGCCTCGAACCGGAACAGATCGTCGTCGAGCGCGTCGACCAGGCGGACGTGGTCGAAGCGATAGCTGACCCTGCTGCCAAGGGGATCGACCACGGTCAAGCCACGAACCAGGTGATCGGGCCCCGTGGTCACGAGCAGGTACTGATACTCCGGCTTCGGGGTGCGCGGGGTCAGCATCAACGGGCGCCCCCCGCCCTCCGGCCCCCGCCCCCAGGTGATCGAAAACGCTCCGATCAAATCCGCCCGGCCCAGCAGAAAGGAGATGCCGGTGCGCGTCCCCTCCCGATCGAGCGGCGCCACCAGGACCTGTCGCTCCTCGGGGAGGTAGACGTAGGTCGTGCGGCCGTCGGCCACCGCCAGCTTGCCGCGAGGGACGTCGTACTGCCAGCGCATCCGGCCCGGACGAAGCAGGTACACCGTCCCTTTTTCGATCTGCGGCCGCGGCAGTCCGGGCGAATCCACCGTCTGGGTGAAGGAGGCCACGAATCCCTTGAGGCCGTTGAGGGCCTCCTCCACCTTGCGTGCCTCGCTCACGGCGTCCGCCGGCACCGGAGGCGCGCCCCCCGCAGCACTTCCCGCCGCGGCGCCCGGCGCGCCCGGCGCCCGGAGGACCATGACGATCCCCGCCCCAACAAGAAGAATCCCTGCACGAGGCGCCATGAACGAATCTTACCTGAAGTGCGGAGGATGCGCCGACGGTGCTCCTCGGCTCGCACCCCGCGAACGTCTCGGGCGGTTCCGGGCCGGCGCCGTTCGAGGGCCGCGCGACGCTCCCGGCGGTCGCGTTGACTACGCCCGGTGCGTGCGTTAGACTCGCGCCTCGCTGATGGGCCGCTCCGGTCGCGGCGTTGCAGAAAGCACCGGATCGGCGCCGACGGAGATCGCCGGGCTCATGTCGTTCAGGCCCAGGGCCTTCTGGATCGTCCTCGTCCTCGCCGTGATCGCGGCCGCGACCGTGGTGTACGTTCCCGCGGGCCGCGCCGCCGTGCTCGAGGCCCGCGGCGGGGCCGCCACGCGGCTGGCTCCCGGTTTCCACCTGCGCGTGCCGCTGTACCAGCACCTGTACGTCTACGACAGTGTCCCGGTGACGATCGACGACAAGATCGACGTCGTCAGCAAGGACCACGCCTCCTTCAAGCTTCCGGCCCGCATCTCCGGCCACGCCTCGCCCAACGATGTGCTCACGTTCCACCGGGGACGGGCGGGGCGCGAGCCCAGGGTCTACATCGAAGAGCGGATGCGCGAGGCCGTGGCGGCGGCGGCGCGCGGGTTCAACGCGGACGAAATCCTTTCGCCGGACATCGCGCGCCGGCTCGGCCCTCTCGTCTCGGCCGACCTGATCACCCGGGGCATCTCCGACGACGGTCTCCAGGTCGGGAGCCCGTCGCCTCAGGTCGTGTTCAATGCCGTGGTCGATTACCTGCGCCGGAAGTATCCCGCCTCGGCTCGGGCCCTGGCCGAGCGGGCGCTGCTGGCGAGCCCGCGGGAGGCGCTGATGCACGCCGCCATGGGAGAGGTCCTGGAGGCGGAGGGGAAGCCGGCCGAGGCCGAGCGCGAATATCAGGAAGCCCTGTACGAGGACCCGACCGTGCCCGAGCCGATGAGCCGCCTGTACGTCATGTACCAGACGACGCACGACCCGGCGAAGGTCATGAAGCTCGAGCGCCTGCTGGTGGCCAGCCTGGAGAAGAAAAAGGACTCGGCGATCCACCACGACTGGCTCGGGCAGGTCTACATGCGCGAAGGACAGTACGACAAGGCCGAGATGTCGTTCCACACCGCCGTCGGCCTGTCGCCGAGGGAGCCGGAGTTCCAGGTCAACCTGGGGAGCCTCAAGATCAAGCAGGGCAAGACCGACGAGGCGATCGCCATCTACCAGAAGGCGCTCGAGCTGCGCGCCGATAATCCCCTGGCCCTGTTCAACCTCGGGGCGGCTTACGCCATCAAGCGAGACATGGACAAGGCGCTGGAGTACTTCCACCGCGCCGAGCGCGCCGGGCCGCCCAGCCACGCCCTGTTCAACTCGCTGGCGCAGGCGTACGAAGAGAAAGGACAGCTGCAGCGGGCCGCCGAGTATCTGAAGCGCTCGCTGCAGGTGCGGCCGGACCAGCCGGACCGCCAGGCGGAGCTGAAGAAGATCGAGGCGCAGCTCAAGAAGAAGGCGTGACCGGGGCCGACCGCCGCCTCGCCCGCACCACCGCCAGGACCACGTAGACCGCCAGGAACAGCGCGATCCCCCAGACGTAGCGCCGGAACACCACCCGTACCTCCTCCCACGTCGAGCCCAGGCTCGTCCCCCCCCAGGCCAGGAGAAGGATCCAGAGCAGGTTGCTGACCGTCGAGTGGATGAGCACGGCTCCGGCGCCCAGACGGGTGATCCCCGCGGCGTACAGGAAGAAGCCGCGCACCCCCGGGAGGAAGCGGTTGATCAGCAGGAACCGGGCGCCGTGACGCGCGTACCAGCGCTCGATGCGCGCCAGCTCTGCGCGGGCCCAGGCCGAGCGCAGAAAGAAGTACGACCGGCCCAGGCGCGCCCCGATCGCATAGGCGGTCATGGCGCCGAGGACGCTCCCCGACAGCGCGGCCGCCGCCACCGCCGGGAGCGACATCGTGCCCCGGCCGGCGAGGAAGAAGGCGAACAGCATCGTCGAGTCACCCGGCGACGGAGGGAAGACATACTCCAGCCAGGCGAGGAGGACCACCAGGAGGAGACCGGACGAGGCGTGGGCCGCGATGGCGTTCTGGATCGCCTCGCTCATCGAGCGCTCAGATCTTCTCGACCAGATCGCCCAGGAAAGGGACTGCCCAGCGCTGGCCGCGCATGGCCTTGATGACGCACACGATCGCCACCGCCAGGTAGAGCAAGACCAGATTAATCAGACCGAAGGCGAACAGCCAGGCGAAGACACGGGAGATGGTCGCGAGGATCGCGCCCACGAAGATCACTCCGAGGAACACCAGACAGGCGACGCCGCACAGGATCAGCCCCTGCTTGGCGTGCCAGCGCACGTACTCGCGGCGCGTCACCATGAACGGCACCAGCGCCAGCACCCAGAGGTAGGAGAAGATCAGCATGACCTTGTCCTCCTCGTTCAGGTCCTCCGGCGCCACCTGGGCCTCGTCGGCCGTG
>DAISWT010000256.1:0-4637 GCA_036826235.1 Acidobacteriota bacterium
CAGCCCGATCGGCGGCATCAGGATGTCGTTCACGAGCGAGGAGACCACCTTCCCGACCGCGCCGCCGATGATCACGCCGATCGCCAGCGCCAGGGCATTGCTCTGCATCAGGAACTGCTTGAAGCCTTTCATGTGCAAGCCTCCCGAGGGTTCTAGAAATTGACCACCAGCGACGCCGTGAAGATCGTGTCCAGATCGTCGAGCTGGGCGAGCACCGTGCCGGTCTTCGTTCCCGCGGGCGGCGGGGCGTTGAGCAGATCGACCTTCTGGAAGGCCGGCTCGTGGTCGTAGAGCCACTGCAGGTTCACCTTGAGCGCCAGCCGCCTGCTCATGGCGACCGCGAGGGAGTTCGTCATGTTCGCCCTGTAGTCGGACGTGTCGTCGAGGTTCTCGTCGAGGATCAGGTCGTCGGTCCAGGTGGCGTTGTCGCCCATCTTGCGCAGCAGGCTCGAGGCGACCCGGAGGCCCGAGAAGTTGGCCTTGAAGTTCGGGTTCTCGGTCACGTCCTTCTCGTCGGTGTAGGTCGCCGAGTAGTCGGTCCGGAACTTCGTCCTGTCCTTGTCGATCCAGACGTTCCCGACGCCGACCACCCCGACGTAGCGGTTCTCGACGCCGGCAAAGCGGTTGCGATCCCAGCCGGTGCCCACGAACCAGAAGAACTGGTCGGAGATCTTCCGGTCGTACCGGCCGTTCAGGAAGTAGCTCTCGGCGGTCAGAGCGGTGGCGGACTGCTCGTCGATGGCGAAATTGGTGCTGGTGCCGATCGCCGTCCGCGTCTTCGTGGTCGCTTCCGCGCGCACCCCGCCGGCGTTCAGCTCGAACGAGGACCTGTCCCACTTCCGCCCGAGCTTGTCCTTGAAGCCCAGTGTGCTGGTCTCCGAGTTGCCCGCCGTCACGACGTAGCTGAATTCCGCCGTGTCCTTCCAGTGGTCGTCGGACGGCTTGTCCTCGGCCCGCGCCGGGATTGATCCGCAGATTCCCGCCGCCAGCAGCACGGCGGCGCCGCGCCTGATTCGAACAGGATGTCTCGCCACGCACCCTCCGCTGGGACGATTCCCATGCTCCGCGCCGGCGTGCGCCACGGCGAAAATAGCGACTCGGGAGATCGTCCGGGCGCATGGTATGCCGGGAACGGAACGGCCTGTCAAGGCGGGCGTGGCCGGCGTACCCCGGCCTTCAGTTGACAGGACGCACAAGTCGGGCGTAAATAGTGAACTCCACGGACAAGGGGGGCGGGACCGTTATCCCCTACGCAGAAGGAGTTGCGGCAAGGAATCTTCGAGGGGGACGGATGCCGCAGGATATATTGGAAACTGGGGTTTTCTTATTTCAACCGTCATAGAACTTCCGGTCAGACCACGCTCGGTCATTGCCCGTCCGAAAACGGAAGAATTGCGTTCCCTCACGGAGCGCATGCCAGTCTGCCTCAAGACGAAATACGGCAACGTGAACGTGCAGACGCGTGTCGTGGCCCGCAGCAAGGCCTCGACATTCATCGCCACCGACGACTCCACGCTTCACAAGGGCCACCCGACGATCAGCCGTGACGAGAGGGAGCGGATGGCGCGCCTGCAGGACGAGTACATCCGCTCGCGCGACATGATCGTGGTGGACGGGTACATCGGAAACGATCCAATCCTCCGCACTCCCGCCCGCCTGATCATCGAGGCCTCCAACGCCAATATCGCCGCCATGCAGCAGATTCTCTATTACCCTCTCGAGCGCGCCGACGAGTCCGGCTTCGAGCCGCAACTGACGGTGATCTACACGCCCAACCTGGAGGCGAAGGGATACCCGAGCGAACGGCTGATCGCCGTCGACCTGGAGCGCCGCGTCACGCGCGTGTTCAATTCGGACTACTTCGGCGAGTCGAAGAAGGGCGGCCTGAGGATGTGGAACAAGCTCGTCTACGACCGCGGCGGGCTGGCGATGCACGCCGGCTGCAAGATCATCCCGGTCGACGGGCGCAGCCGCGTCGCGCTGATCATCGGGCTGTCGGGCACCGGCAAGACGACCACCACCTTCTCGAAGCAGAACGACTCGAAGCCGGTGCAGGACGACTTCCTGGCGATCATGCCGGACGGCAGGATCCACGCGACCGAGAACGGCTGCTTCGCGAAGACGTTCGGCCTGGCGGAGGAGACCGAGCCGGCGATTTACCGGGCGGTGCTCAAGCCGACTTCGTACCTGGAGAACGTGTCGCAGAAGGACGGCGAGCTGGACTTCTTCGACACCACGTACACCCAGAACGGGCGGGCGGTCTTCCGGATGTCGGACATCGAGGGCGCCGGAGACGCGCGCTCGATCAAGAAGGCCGACATCCTGTTGATCCTGAACCGCAACGAGAACGTCATCCCGGCGGTGGCGCGTCTCAGCGGGGCCCAGGCGGCCGCCTATTTCATGCTGGGCGAGACCCGGGGCACGAGCGCCGGCGGCGCCGAGGAGGCCGGGCGGTTCCTGCGCATCCCGGGCACGAACCCGTTCTTCCCGCTCGATCACAGCCTGCAGGGGAACCGTCTCCTGGAGATCATGAAAGCGAATCCAATGGAGGTGTACCTGATGAACACCGGGCGGATCGGCGGCGGCGAGGATGATCCGCGCGGCGTGAAGGTGAAGATCCGCCACAGCAGCGCCGTGGTGAAGGGGATCGCCGAGGGGACGATCCGCTGGGACCGCGACCCCGATTTCGGATACGAGGTCGCCTCCCGGGTCCCTGGCATCGAGGGCGACGACGAGCGCCTGCTGCGCCCGCGCGAGCTGTACGGGCAGCAGGGCCGCCTCGACGAGTACCGCGCCATCGTCGAGCGCCTGCGCGCCGAGCGCCGCGACTACATGAAATCGTTCCCGCTGCTCGACCGGAACATCGTCGAGTCCGTGTCCTGAAAGCCTTCCAGAGGATCTCCCGCGGGGCGATGTTTGACTCCCGCCCGCGGATCACATAGCATGACGCGCGCTTTTTAACCCCGACTCAGATGGGAGAGAGGTGAACAAGACCATGGCACACTCCTTCACGAAGCTCATGGCCGGTTGCGCGGCGGTCATCCTCGTTCTGTTCGCGGTCGCGTGCGCGGGCCAGCCGACGCCAGATCAGACCACCACGCCGGCCACCACGACGTCGCGGGCGCCGGCGCAGGACCAGGCCGCTCCGGCTCAGGATCAAGGCGCCCCCCCGGCGCAGGACCAGGCCGCCCCGCCGGCGCAGAACGCCCCGGCGCAGGGCCAGACTCCGGCCGGGCAGCAGCCGCCGCAGAACTAGATCCCGCCGCACGACCGGCTTCCGCGGCGCCGGAGACCGGTCCTGGCGTGAAAGTGGAAGGGGGATGAGGACATCGTCCTTGTCCCCCTTGTTGTTTGTCCGGACCCGTGCCTGAAGTATCCTGAAGGACGTCATGCCGGTCACGGTGTATACGGTCGGGCACTCCAACCGGACATTGGAGGCCCTGCTCGGCATCCTCCGGGCGCACGGCATCGAGTGCCTGGCGGATGTCCGCACCGTGCCGCGTTCCCGTCACAATCCGCAGTTCAACGCCGAGACGCTCGAGAAATTGCTGCCCGGGGCGGGCGTCGCCTACCACCGCCTGCCGCGGCTCGGCGGCCTGCGCAGGCCGCGCGCGGATTCGCACAACCTGGCCTGGCGCAACGACAGCTTCCGTGGCTACGCCGACTACATGGAGACGCCCGAGTTCGAGAAGGGGATCGCCGAGCTCCTGGCCCTGGCGCGCGACCGCCGCACCGCCATCATGTGCGCCGAGGCGGTCTACTTCCGCTGCCACCGGTCGCTGATCTCCGACGCCCTCCTGTGCCGCGGCCTCGTCACGATCCACCTTCTCGACACCAGGAAGGTGGTGGAGCATCGCCTGACGTCGTTCGCCAAGATCGTCGACGGAAGGCCGACCTACCCGGCGGAGCAGGCCTCCCTTCCGGGCGCCCGGACCGGAATGGGCGGACGCTCCGGTCCGAGTGGACGCGAGGAAGGGAGAGCCGGCTCCGGTGAGGAGGAATGACCTGGTTGCCGGGCGTGCGCGGCGTTCTGTTCGACATCGACGGCACACTCCTCGACAAGGATGAGCCGATTGCGGGGGCCGCGGAGGTGGTCGATCGCCTGCGCGCCCGGGGCATCCCGTTCCGCATCGGGACGAACACCACACGCCGCCCGCGCTCGGCGATCGCCGGGATCCTGCGCCGCGGGGGCATCCGGGTCGAGGACGGCGAGGTCCTGGCGCCGGCCGTCCTGGCGCGCCGGCGCATCCTCGAATCCGGCCGGAGACGGGCCGCGCTCCTGGTGCCGCCCGCGTCCCGCGAGGACTTCGGCGGCGTGGAGGAGGGCCAGGATCGGGCCGACTGGGTCGTCGTCGGCGACCTGGGTCGCGACTTCACCTTCGAGCGCCTGAACGGGGCGCTGCGTTGCCTGATGAACGGCGCGCGCCTGATCGCCCTGCACAAGAACCGCGTCTGGGACAACGGAGTCGACGGCATCGTTCTCGACGCCGGTCCCTTCGTCGCGGCGCTGGAGTTCGCCACGGGCGTCGAGGCGGAAGTCGTCGGTAAGCCGGCGCGAGCTTTTTTCGAGCTGGCGCTCCAAGAGCTCGGGCTGCCGGCCGGCGAGACGCTGGTGGTCGGCAACGACATCGACGCCG
>DAISWT010000257.1:0-4589 GCA_036826235.1 Acidobacteriota bacterium
CATGATCTCTTCCCCGAAGACGGACCGCGGGACGGCGACTGGATCCACCGCGCGGGCGCCGGGCGACAGCCTGCCTCCGAGGAGAGTCTCTGGAACCTGTGCCTCTGGCTGACCGGCCGCGGAGAAAACTTCAGCGTCCTCGCCGACCGGAACGCGCTTCCCGGTCTCATCCCGACTCAGGGCCTGGAGATCGTCGTTCCTGGCGAGCTCCTCCTGCCTCCGTTCAAGAAACTGGCGGGGGCCGGGTCGGGGGCGGAGGGCCGGCCGGCCCCGCCCTCGGACGGCGACGTGAACAGCGACGATTTCACCGAGGTACCGACCGATGCGGAGCCGGTCACGCCGAAGCGCGCGGCGCCGCCGCCCGGGGAGGCGACCGACGCCACGGGACAGCTGGCGTACGGCGCCGACGAAGCCGGGGCGTTCGCGCGCTACCGGCTCAAGCGCGGCGAAGCCCTCTACTCGGTGGTGATGCGCTTCACCGGCAGGGTCGACAGCCAGGAAGTGAACGATCTCGCCCGGGCGATTGCCGCCCGCAGCGGCATCCGCGACGTGACCGGCATCCCGGCGGGCTACCCCGTGAAGATCTCGATGGAGGACCTGCTCCCGCAGTTTCTGCCCGGACAGGACCCCCGGCGCCAGGACTGGGAGAAGAGCCAGGCGAAGATCGCCCGGTACACCAACCAGACGCGCAGCCGGAACCTGGAGGGGGTCACGGTCATCCTCGACGCCGGCCACGGAGGCCGCGACCGCGGCGCTTCCCACAACGGCGTCTCCGAGCACGAATACGTCTACGACATCCTGTGCCGGATCAAGGCGCGTCTGGAGGGCGACACCGCCGCCCGCGTTCTCACGACCATCAGGGACCGCAGGGAGGGGTACCGTGTCCGCGATCAGGTCCGTCTACCCAGAAACCAGGCGGAGATCCTTCTGACCGATCCGCCATTCCCCCTGACACAACCCTACGTCAGCGTCAATTTGAGGTGGTACCTCACCAACGCGTATTTCCGCCGCCTCGTGGCGGAGGGCAGCGACCCTCTGAAAATCGTCTTCACCAGCCTGCACGCCGACGCGCGACACCCCGGACTGGGAGGCGCGATGATCTATGTGCCGGGGGAGGAATACCGGCGCAACCGTTACGGCTACACCGGCCCGGTGTACGCGCGCATTCGCGAGGCCCGCGAGCAGCCGTATGTGTCGTTCACGCGCGCCGAAAGGGAGCGGTCGGAGGGCTTATCGCGCCAGTTCGCCACCACGCTCCTGAAGGGGTTCCAGCGGCACGGTGTGGCGATCCATCCGTATGATCCGGTTCGCGAGCGGATCATCCGCCGGCGGCGGTCCTGGGTCCCGGCCGTCCTGCGCTGCAGCGAAGTCCCCGTGCAGGTCCTCGTCGAGGTCAGCAACCTGAGCAACCTCGCTGACAGCCGGCTGATCGCCGATCCCGCCTACCGACAGAGAGTGGCCGACGCCTACCTCGACGCCCTCCACCTTTATTATGGAGAGTCCGCCGCGGGTCCCCCGTCCTCCCGCCTGGTCACCTCCCGGGGCAATTGAAGTCAATCGTCCCTGATGCCGTGCTCCCTGGCATACTCCTGCGCGCAGCGGACGCGGTTCTCCAGGCTCGGGTGGCTGTACAGCAACGCCTCGATCCACTGGTGGACGTGATACTCGTCGAGATCAAGCCTCCCGAACTTCAGGAACGCCGAGGCGGCGGCCGCCGGGTCGCGGGTCGATTCGAGCCCGAACAGGTCGGCCTGATGCTCCTGCATCCGGCTGAATGTGGCGATGGCAGGGCCGACCAGGAACAGGAGGACGCCCAGGACCAGGACGATGAGCGGCAGTGAGCACGGCTCGGACATCGCCGCGATGCCGAGATCCGGGCGGCTCTCGATGATCCGGCGAGAGACGCGATCGACGAGATAGAGCCCCGGCAGAGCGATGCCCGCCAGGAAGGCGACCGTCTTCCAGATGTGGTGCAGCACGTAGTGTCCCATCTCATGCCCCATGATCGACTTGATCTCGCGAGGCGTGAAGCTCTTGAGGACGGTGTCGTACAGGACGATCCGTTGCGTGCCCAGCAGGCCGGCGACATAGGCGTTGTTGTGGCTGGACTGGCGGCTGGCGTCGACCTGGTAGACCTCGTTCGCAGGGATCCCCTCCTGCCCCGCCAGGGCCAGGATGTCCGACCGCAACCGGGCATCCTTCAACGGCTCGAAGGTATTGAACAGCGGCGCGATGAACACCGGCTCGACGGCGATGATGAAAACAGCGAAAAGCATCGCCAGGCACGAACCCGCCATCCACCACCGCCGTCCCAGGCGACGGATGGCCGCATACAGGACCACGAAGAAAATCGGCTGCAGGACGATCGATACCAGGAGCGCCTTCCCCTGGTCGCCCATCCAGGCGGCGAAGGTCTGGTTGGCGAACCCGTACCTCCTTTCGCGGATAAAACCGCTGTAGACGGTGAAAGGGAGCGCCGCGACGAAGCTCGTCACGATCAGGAGGACGGCATAGATCGACTTTCAGGTTCGGTGACCGCGTGAACCTCTCGACCCATGCCTGCAGCGTCGCGCCGAATCCCGAGAAGACGATCAGGCCCAGAATCGCCGCAGTCCAGAGGAAGTTGGCCACATGCAGGACGTAGTTGCCGTGTGAATACGCCTCCATCCGGGGGTCGTCGGGAGGAATTTCCCCGAGGGGATGCTGCACCATCTCGGGCGCGTGGGTTGCCGCATCCGGCCCGGCGGCGCCGCTGGCCGCCGGGAACGTTCCTGCCGTGGCCCGCACCGCAACGGCCACGCACACCGGGATGAGCAGGAGGCGCGCGGCCGTCCTTCGGTTCACGACGACCCGCGGGGCGCCACGCCGCCCTTCGTCATGCGCTCGCGTATCCGAGCGATCGGGATCGATCCGAAGGAGAGGAGCTCGTCATGAAAGACGCGCAGGTCGAAGGCGGTGCCAAGGCGTGTCCGCATCTGCTCGCGCAGGTCCAGGATCGCCTGCTTGCCCACCGCGTAGGACATCGGCTGCGTCGGCGTGCGCGTGTAGCGCAGCACCTCGGCGCGCGCACTCGGGGATTCCAGCCGCGCGACGTCACGCAGCATGTCCGCCGCGCGATCCGCCTGCATCCCCCGCGTATGCAGCCCGACGTCAATCACCACACGGCAGGCCCGCCAGAGCTGGTCCTTGAGCTGCAGCACTTGGCTGCGTGGATCCTGGTAGTACGACTGCTCCGCCATCATCTCCTCGCAGTAGAAGGCCCAGCCTTCGATCAGGACCGGCGTCACGAAGAAGCGCCGGACTTTCGAGGCGATGCGGGTGGCGACCGAAAGCTGCAGATGATGGCCCGGATAGGTCTCGTGGACCACGGTCGCCGGGATACCCGGCCTGAGGTGGTCCTGGAGCATGCGCTCGCGGACTTCCGGTGGCGCGCCGGCCACCGGCGAGGTGACCCAGAAGAACGCGTCCTGGGTGTCTTCGAACGCCGCCGGCGCCACGTAGGCGGCGAAGGGCGTGACGGTCCGTTGAAATGGCGGGGTCTCGACCACGTGCAGGCGCTCGCCGGCCGGCAGGGTCGCCACGCCGCGCTCCTGGACGAAGGCCCGGGCGCGCTCCACTTCCCTGCGATACTCGACCAGGAAGCCGTCCGCCTCCGGGTGGTCCGACTTCCACTCGGCCACCAGGTCCTGCCAGGAGCGGTGGGGATCGATGGCGCGGGCGGCCTCCACCAGACTCTCCTGCGAACGCATCATCAGGCGCAGCCCGAACTCATGCAGGGCATCCGCGTCCATGTCGATCCCGTGCTGCGTGCGCAGAAGAAACTCGAACAGATCCCGTCCGATGGCGAAGTCGCCGACCGCCTCGGCGAGCAGATGGCCTCTCAGGTGCTCGCCGAATTCCTCAAGGGCCCGCAGCGCCTCCCGGACGGCGTTCTCCAGCTCGGGTCCGGCCGGCCCGGCGCGCTCTGCGACCTGCCGGCCCAGATCCATCAGGAAGGCGAGGCTCCCCTGAATCTGCTGGAGGGCGGCGGTCACCCATTCCTTCGGGATGGACCGCGGATCGGAAAGATTCCCCCGCGCCTGCCGCAGCAGGCGCGGAACTTCGCCGATGCGCGCCGCCGCCGCCCGCACGCGATCCGGAAGCGGCGCGAACTCCCGCTCGATCAGGTAGTAGACGCCATACAGGATCTCATCCAGGTAATAGGCTGGATCGCGGAAGGGGGCCCGCACCTCTTCGAGGAGACGCTCCTCCGACGCGAGGCTATCGAGGAGAACCCGGACATCCAGCGCGTCCGCGGGCGGAAGCGGGCGGAGGGATCGTTCCAGACGCGCCAGCTCCCGGCGGTACGCCGACGTCGCCCTGAGCCGCGCCTCGATTGCGTCCGGCGCGCAGTCGATCAACCGGTGATCGTGGTCGTGGATCCCGGCGGCGGTGGACACCGTCGGGTTCGAGCTCCAGGTGAAACGGAGGATCTCATCGATCAGGTCATCCACGAGCCGGTGCATGGAGATCCTCGCGAAAAAAAAGCCAGGCGGCGCGGGATTATACCGGAAACTGCGGGACGGCCGTCGTGACGCAACCAACCGTCC
>DAISWT010000258.1:0-4566 GCA_036826235.1 Acidobacteriota bacterium
GGCTCGATCCGGTAGCCGCGCACTTTCACCTGGTCGTCGAGCCGGCCGAGGAACTCCAGCTTTCCTTCGGGAAGCCAGCGAACACGGTCTCCGGTCCTGTAGAGACGGTCGCCGGGCCGGGCGGAGAACGGGTCTGGAACGAAGGAGGCCGCGGTCCGACCGGGACGGCCCAGGTAGCCCCGCGCCACGCCCTCCCCGCCCAGGTGCAACTCTCCGGGCACCCCGACCGGCACGGGATTCCCGTGACGATCCAGGACGTACGCGCGGACATTGGCGATCGGGCGGCCGATCGGCAGCAGACCGTTGGACCCCGAGGGGCGACCGTCCCGCGGCTCGTAGACGGTCGACGTGACGGTGGCTTCCGTCGGGCCATAGGCGTTGAACAGCGCCACGCGCCCGCCCGTCGCTTCGATCCAGCCCGCCAGACGCGAGGCGAGCGCCTTCTCGCTGCCGACGACCACGCAGCGGAGGCAGGCCGGTATCGCCCGTTCCTCCCCCGGCAGCTCGGCGACCCAGGCGTGCCAGTAGGAGGCCGGCAGGTTGAGGACCGTGATCGTCTCGTTCTCGAGGAAGCGGTGGAAATCGGGGACGGAGACGAACACCGGATCCGGCCGCAGGACGAGCGTCGCGCCTCGCAGCAGCGTCGGGAAAATCTCCTCCGCGGCGACGTCGAAGCTGAGCGCCGCAAACTGCAGGACGCGATCGTCGGGCCGCAGACCGTAGCGCCGGGCCATCTCGACGCTGTGGTTGACCAGGGAGCGGTGCGAAACGAGAACGCCCTTGGGCCTGCCGGTCGAGCCGGACGTGAACACGATGTACGCGAGGTTGTCGGGGCGGGCGGCCGGAGACTCCTCCGTCCGAGCGCTTCCGCCGTCGTCCGCCGGGCGTCTCTCCCCCGGCTCGTCCTCGAGGCAGACGACACACACCTCGCCGGTCGGCAGGCCCGCCAGGAGCCGCCGCTGCGCCAGCAGAACGCGCACGCTCGCCTCCTTCAGGATGCGCCGGACATGCTCGCGCGGATAGCCCGGATCGAGCGGCACGTACGCGGCACCGGCCTTCAAGATCCCCAGGAGGCCGGCCACCATCTCGATCGAGCGCTCGGCGCACAAGGCGACCATCGATTCCGGTCCGATTCCCAGCCGACGCAGGCGCCGGGCCAGGATCGAGGCGCGGCGATCCAGGGCGGCATACGTGATCCGCTCGTTCCCGAAGCTGACCGCGATCGACTCCGGGGCGCGCGCCGCCGCGGCCTCGAACAGCTCGTGAATGCAGCGCTCGCGCGGGAAATCAGCCTTCGGGCCGCTCCATTCGACCAGGACCTGCCGGCGCTCCTCCTCCGGAAGGAGCGGCAGATGTGACAGACGGAGGTCCGGATCGGCTGCGATTCCCCCGAGGAGCGTCTCCAGCCGCAGGAGCATCCGGTGCGCGCTCCTGCCATCGAACAGGTCGGCGCTGTACTCCAGCGAGCAGGTCACGCGAGGCCGGCTGTCGTCCACGTCGAGCGTCAGATCGAACTGGGAGATGCCGTCGTCGATGTCGACCGACTCCACGCTGAGTCCCTCGAGGCGGAAGCTCGATTCCGTCGCGTGCGCCACCATCACCTGGAACAGCGCCGAGCGGCTCAGGTCGCGCGGCGGATGCAGCTCTTCGACCAGCTTCTCGAACGGCAGGTCCTGGTGCGCGTAGGCCCCCAGCGCGGCCTCCCGTACCCGCCGGAGCGCCTCGCGGAAAGTCGGATCGCCCGACAGATCGGCCCGCACGACGAGCGTGTTGACGAAGAAGCCGATCATGCCTTCGATCTCCAGGCGGTTTCGGTTGGCGATCGGAGTTCCGATCAGGATGTCGTCCTGCCCCGAGTAGCGCTGCAGGAGGACCATGAACGCCGCCAGGACCGTCATGAACGGCGTGGCCCCTTCCCCGCGGCCGAGGGTCTGCAGCGCTTCCGACAGCCGTTCCGGCAGATCCAGCCGGCAACGCGCGCCGCGGTGGCTCGGCGCGGGTGGGCGGGGCCGATCGGTCGGCAGATCGAGGACCACTGGCGCCCCCGCCAGCGCCTGCCGCCAGTACCCGAGCTGGGTTTCCAGGGTCTCGCCCCGCAGCCAGCGGCGCTGCCACGCCGCGAAGTCGGCGTACTGGATCAGCAGGGTGGGAAGCGGCGACGGCCGGCCCTCTCGGAAAGCGGCGTACAGCGCCCCCAGCTCTCGAGAGAGAACCCCCTCCGACCAGCCGTCGGTGACGATGTGGTGGAACGTCAGGAGGAGGACGTGGTCCTGTGGCTCGAGGCGGAGAAGACGCGCCCGCAGCAGGGGCCCCGTCGCCAGATCGAACGGCGTCTGGGCCTCCTGGCGCGCCCGGCGCAACGCCTCCGACCAGCGCTCCGCGGCAGGGAGCCCGGAGAGATCCTCGACGGGCATCTCCAGCCGCAGCTCCGGGGTCACCACGGCGACCGGTCTGCCGTCGACGCCCGGAAAGGCGGCCCTCAGGACCTCGTGGCGGCGGACGATTTCGTCGAGGCTCGCCGCGAGCGCCGGCACGACCAGGCGGCCGCGCAGGCGCAGCGTGCTCGGAGCGTTGTAGAACGGGTTGCCGGGCTCGAGCTGGTCGAGAAACCACAGCCGCTGCTGCGCGAACGAGAGCGGGCGCTCCCGGTCGGCCGGAGCGGGGACCGGCTGAGACGCGGGCGGCCTGCCTTCCCGCCGCGCCGCGGCGAGGTGCGCGGCAAGCCCCTCCACCGTCGGCGCCTCGAACAGGGCGCGCAACGGGAGCTCGACGCGGAAGCGCTCCCGCACCCGTGAGATGACCTGCGTGGCGACCAGCGAGTGTCCACCCAGGTCGAAGAAGTTGTCCCGCACACCGACCCGATCGAGGTGAAGCACTTGCGCCCAGAGATCGGCCAGGAGTCTCTCGTCTTCCGTTCGCGGCCCGATCAAGGGCGCGGCCAGATCGGGCCGCAAGCCTCCCGGTGCCGGCAGACCGTGTCTGTCGATTTTTCCGCTCGCCGTCGTGGGAAGCTCGTCCAGGACGACGAACGCGGAGGGCACCATGTGATCGGGGAGCGCACGGCGCAGATCGTCGCGCAGGGCGTCGACCGGGAGGGGCTCCGCCGGGAGGCCGTCCTCCTTCCTCAAGACGAGGTAGGCCGCCAGGATGGCGTCGCCGTGCGCGTCGGGACGCGCCACGACGACGCTTTCGCGGATGGCGGCATGCCGGTTCAGCATCGCTTCGACCTCTCCCGGCTCGATCCGGTAGCCCCGCACCTTCACCTGGTCGTCGAGGCGGCCGAGGAATTCGAGGGATCCGTCGGTCAGCCGGCGCGCCCGATCACCGGTCGCGTACATCCGCCCACTCGACTCGCCGCCGAACGGATCCGGGAGGAAGCGATCGGCCGTCAAGTCGGACCGGTCCAGGTAGCCGCGCGCCAGCCCGGTTCCTGCGATGTAGAGCTCGCCCGCGACGCCGGCGGCGCAGGGCTGCAGGCGTCGATCCAGGACGTAGGCCCGCGCGTTGGCGATCGGCCGGCCGATCGGCACCGTCGTGCGGCCGCGCTCGCAGACCCAGAAGGTGCTGTCGATGCACGCCTCGGTCGGTCCGTACAGGTTGACCAGTTCGGCTCGCAGGCGTTCCAGCGCGCGCTCCACGAGCTCGGGCGTCAGGACCTCGCCCCCGCTGAAGATGCGCTTCAAGGTCCGACAGCGCTCGATGCCGGAAACGTCCAGGAGCGCGCGCAGCCCCGTCGGCACCATCTGCAGGATCGTGGCCCCTTCGTCGGCGATCAGACGTGCCAGGGAGGCCGGATCCTGGTGGGCTCCCTGGGGAGCCAGGATCAATCGCGCGCCCGCCAGAAGCGGCGCGAAAAATTCCCAGACGGCCGCGTCGAAGGTGAACGGCGTTTTCTGCACCACGCCATCCTCCGGGCCGAGCGGAAATCTCTCCTGCATCCAAAGCATGTGGTTGCGGATCGCCGCGTGCGGCACGAGGACGGCCTTCGGAGTTCCCGTCGAACCGGAGGTATAGATCGCGTAGGCCACCGACGCGGGATGCACCGGAAGGCCGAGGTCCGCGTCGCATTCCCGGTCTCCTTCCCCGGCGCTCCGATCGATCGTCAGAACGCGCCCGACGCCGGACGGCAGTCTCCCGGCGAGACGCTCCTGGGTCAGGATCACCGGGGAGCGCGCCTCGGCGAGCATGAAAGCGAGCCGCTGCCTCGGATCGGCGGCCTGAAGCGGCAGGAAGGCGGCCCCCGCCTTGAGCGCACCCAGGATGGCGATCACCATCTCGGGAGCACGCTCCATGAGGATGGGCACGAGGACGTCGGTCGTGGCGCCGAGACCGCGCAAGCGCCGCGCCAGCCGGTTGGAACGCCGGTTCAACTCTCGATAGCTGAGGGTCCCGCCGTCGAAGGCGACGCCGACAGCGTCGGGCGTGCGCCCGACCTGGGCCTCGAAGAGCTGGTGGACGGAGTCTTCGCCACCGCGGGGGGCGGCGCTCGGCGGGAGCGAAGGCGGAGCGGGCGGCGATCGCTTCAAACCGGATGACCCTCCGGCAAAGAGACCGGGTACGGCTCCA
>DAISWT010000259.1:0-4564 GCA_036826235.1 Acidobacteriota bacterium
CCCGCCAGCGCGGAGACAGCGACGGCGCATCCCCCCTCCGTTCCGTTGGCGCACGTCAAGGAGACCGTCAAGCCACCGGAGACCGGGTCCGAAGCGGGCAGATCGAAGCGCCGCGCCGAGGGCTCCGTCGAAGCCACGGTCCCGGGCGAGGCTCCGATCGCCCAGACCAGATCGCGCCCATCGGGGAGACCGAGGGCCGCCGCCGCGGCGCCGAGATCCGGCTCGTCCGTGATGAAGTACCTGCTTCTCTTCATCCTGCTGCTGGGCGGCGGCGGCGCCGCCTGGGTGTTCTACATCCAGCCGCGGCTCCTGGGTGGCGCGGGGCAGCCCGGCCAGCCCGTCGCGCCACCGGCCGGGTCGCCGGCAGGCACGGTCGACGGCACGCACGGACCGATACCGACTCCGATCGGGGGGACGAGCCGCCAGCAGACCGCGCCTCCTCAGCCGGGCGTGAGCGCGCCGGCCCCCGCGGTCCCCACGGCGGGATCGGGCCCCGCGGTCGCCGTCAAGGGCGGCAACGGGGACGGAGCGGCGGCCGGGCCGGCGACGCAGAACGGAGGCACGACCGCGGCGGCCGGCGTGGCGCGCCCACCCGAGCCGATCAAGCCGGCGACGGTGCCCCAGCTGTCTCCTGAGGAGGCGCGCAGGAAGATCGCCGCCTACACCGCCGATGGTCGGCGTCTGATGGGGATCGGCAAATGGCGCGAGTCCCGGGCGAAACTGCAGGCCGTTCTGGCGCTCGACCCGGCGAACATCGAAGTGAAGGAGCTGGCCGATCGAGTCCAGGCGAAGATCGACGATGACCAGAAGCTGCAGGACGAGTTCGATTCGGTCAAGAAGCTCTACGCCGACAAGGACTACGAGAACGCGCTCCGCAAGCTGTACCGCCTGCCCCGCGACAAAGGGCTGGGGGACATCGACCTGTACATCCGGAACGCGTGGTATAACTGGGCCGTCGTGCTGCTGAAGGCGGGCAACGCCAGGGACGCGCAGCAGAAGCTGTCGGAATCGCTGACCCTGGATCCCGACGACGCCTCGGCCCTGAAACTCCAGGAAGTGTCGGAGAGATACACCAACCGCGCCAAGGACCGCGTCTACTACGCGTTCACCGACTCCCTCGCACTGCGCGCCCTCGACCAGAGATAGGGCGCCGGCCCGCCGTTTCAATGCCGGAAGTGCCGGACCCCGGTGAACACCATCGCCATGCCGTGCTCGTCGGCCGCGGCGATCACCTCGTCGTCCTTGACCGAGCCGCCCGGCTGCACCACGGCGGCGATGCCCGCCCGTGCCGCTTCGTCGAGCCCGTCACGGAACGGGAAGAAGGCGTCGGAGGCCATGGCGGCACCCTTGGTCGGCTGCAGTGACTTCATCACGGCGAGCCGCACGGAGTCGACGCGGCTCATCTGCCCGGCCCCGATGCCGAGAGTCCGGTCGGGACGCGCCAGCACGATGGCGTTTGACTTGACGTGCTTGGCGACGCGCCATGCGAAGTCGAGCGCCCGCAGCTCCTCGGCCGTCGGCGCCCGTCTCGTGACCAGGCGCGCGTTCGGCACCTCCCCCGCGCCGAGGACATCCCAGTCCTGCGCCAGGTAACCGCCGGTCACACGCCGCAGGTCAATGCCCTGAAGCATTCCCCGCGGGTCGCCCGCCTCCATGACCCTCAGGTTCTTCTTTTCGGCGAGAGCGTCGCGGGCCGCCGCGTCGTAGCCGGGCGCGATCACGCACTCGAGGAAGATGGCGGCCGCCTCGGAGGCGGCGGGTGCGTCCAGCTGGCGGTTGAAGGCCACGATGCCGCCGAACGCCGAAGTCGGGTCGCACTGACGCGCCTTGACGAACGCCTCCTTCAGCGTCGGGCCCGCGCCGACGCCGCACGGGTTGCTGTGCTTGACGATCACGGCGGCCGGAGGCTCGAACTCGTTCACCGCGCGCCACGCGGCGTCGAGGTCGATGATGTTGTTGAAGGACAGATCCTTTCCCTGCAATTGGCGGGCGGTGGCCACCGCCCCGGACCCGTCCCCGGGTTCGGCGTACAGCGCACCCCGCTGGTGCGGGTTCTCGCCGTAGCGCAGCTCCTGCAGGAGGCGGGCCTCGATCGACACGAGCGGCCCGAAGGGCGGGCGCTCCCCGGAAGGCCTCGTCGCCGTCCCGGGCCGGGCCGTGGTCGCGGCGGCGCGCGCCCCCAGCTCGTCCCGGATCGCCGCGTCGTATGAGGCCGTGTGGGCGAACGCCTTCACGGCCAGCTGGAATCGTGTCTCGTCGCCCAGGGCGCCGTTCTCCCGCAGCTCGCGCAGCACCGGCGCGTAATCGGAGGGGTCGACGACCACGCCCGTATGCCGGTGGTTCTTGGCGGCGGCGCGCACCATCGCCGGTCCGCCGACGTCGATCATCTCGATGATCTCGTCGAGCCGCGCCCCGGGGCGGGCCGCGGCCTGACGGAACGGATAGAGGTTGCCGACGACGAGGCCGATCGGCTCGATCCCGGCGCGGGTCAGGTCGTTGCGATGCGACTCCTTCGAGAGATCCGCCAGGATCCCGCCATGGACTTTTGGATGCAGCGTCTTGACGCGGCCATCCAGGATCTCGGGCTGCCCGGTGTAATGCGCGATCTCGATCACCGGGACACCGGCGTCCTTCAAGGCCGCCGCGGTGCCCCCGGTCGAAAGCAGCGAGTAGCCGAGCGCCACGAGCTCGCGGGCCAGCTCGACGATCCCGGTCTTGTCATAGACGCTCAGGATCGCGCGTTTCTTGCCGCCGGATCGAGTCACGGCTTTCCCTCCCCCGGGCCGGGAGTGGGCGACGCCTTCGGCGCCTCCGGCGGGGCGGGTGACGGTGACGCCTGAGGCGCGGGCGAGGGGGCGGGCGTCTGGGCCGCCCGGGGTGCGCGCTTGAGCTTTGGCCGGCGCGGCGGAACCTGCACCTTCTCCGGGGGCGGGCCGCCGACGAAGGGCGTGCCGCGCATATCTCCGTTGATGGAGACCCACAGATGTCGCCAGATCCAGGCGATGTCGCTGGTGGCGTGCGAGTAGGACAGCGAGGCGATGCCGAACGGGACGGAGCGCTCGTCGAGCGCCGAGGGGAAGGCAGGCGTGCCATCGTCCTTGAAAGCGGGCCCGATTAGAGGGTAGTTCTTGACGGCGCGGCGGGCGATCTCCATGACGAAGCCCTGGATGTCGTTCTTCTGCAGGGCCGCCGGCTCGTCGCGGTCGACGACGAACGGGATCCGGACGAGCACGTGCTCGATGTACCGGCAGTAGGCGTCGCGATACAGCGGCTCGCGCGCATCGGAATCGGAGGCGTTCAGCGGGAACTCCACGTCGCTCACGAGGTGCGCCAGGACCCCCATCTCGTAGGTGAACCGGCGGAACGAGGCGCGCTTCTCCAGGAGCCCGCGGATCTCGACCACCTTCTTCGTCACGCCGGCCGCCCCCAGGCCGCCATGACCGTCGGCGTGCTGAAAGTGCACCTCTTCGCCCTCGTGCCTGGAGGGCTCGAGCATGCCCCGGTTCAGGTCCTTCGCGTAGTGCAGCAGGATCTCGCTCAGTGCGGGTGGCGCGATCTTGAGGGCATCCTGGATCATGCGGGAGCGCGTCGCGTCGGTCCACGACTGTGCCGCGGCCGCCACGGGCCAGGACGCGAGAACGAGAAGCGCAAAGGCCCGCGCGCAACGCGACATGCGCGAATTCTAGCAGCGCTCACGCACCTTGACAACGCCGGAGAAGGCGTGCTCAGCGCGACGCGTTGGTCCGGGGGTTCACGATCGAGCCGCGATGATCGGCTGAGAGGCGACAGGGGACGCGGCCCGCGCGGCGCGACGGGCCCCGCGCACTTCGTCCACCCACGAGGCCACGATCACCGCGAGCATCATCAGGAAATAGCAGACGAAGAAGCCGGTGGTGAAGCCGCGGGCGTAATAATGGCCGATCTGCCGGTAGTATTCGGCATAGCGGGTCAGCGCCCGGCCGCCTTCGATCGCGTTCGCGGCCACCGAGCGCACGAACCGCAGGAAGCCCGAGCCCGCGAGGGCGAGCCCGGCGCCCGACACGGCCAGACCGGCGATCCGGATCACCTTTTTGCGATCAGTCGTCCCGCGCATCCTCCCGAATATACGGCGGGCCGCGGTCTGCAGCCAGAGAAAAGGTATAATCCGCGCGCCATGCACAATTTGTGGCGTGACGAAGAAGCCCGGGGCCTCTCCGGAATCGACCTGCTCGTCTACCGTTCCCGGCTGATCGGCAGCGACACCGGCCTCGTGGTGTGGGGCGGCGGCAACACCTCGATCAAGCATCAGGAAAGCGATTTCCGCGGGCGCAGGGTGCGTGTCATGCGGGTCAAGGGAAGCGGCTCGGACCTCAAGACGATCAGAGCGGAGCAGTTTCCAGGCATCCGGCTGGACGATCTCGAGACGCTCGAACAGCGCGACTCGATGACCGACGAGGAGATGGTGGCGTATCTCGTCCATTGCCTGATGGAGCCCGGCTCGTCGCGCCCCTCGATCGAGACACTCCTGCACGGATTTGTGCCGCACCCACACATCGATCACACGCACGCGGACGCCATCCTGGCG
>DAISWT010000260.1:0-4560 GCA_036826235.1 Acidobacteriota bacterium
GCGAGGGCGCTGTGGTCCGGATGCAGATCGAACAGCGACGGCAGGACCAGCAGGGTCGTGCGCCAGTCCCTGAGGGCGGCCGCCAGACGCTCCACAGCGCCTCCGTCCCCCGCAATGACCAGATCGGTGATCGCCTGATCGGGAAGACCCAGAAAGAGGGCGTCGTCGGCGGCGAGACCCAGCTCGGCGAGGGCCGCCAGCGCCTCCGCGCGCCGTCGGCGGCCGAACCGGGCGCTGTCATCCGGCCGGATGCGGATGCGCCCCTCGACCAGGCGCTGCGTCCAGGGATTATTGTCGCCGTCCGTGGCGAAGACCACTCGCGCCCGCCCGCCGCGGGCGATGGTGCGCTGCAGAAGGGCCCCCGCCGCCAGCGTTTCGTCGTCCGGGTGCGGCGCCAGGAACAACAGGCGCTCTCCGGAGACCGGTCCGTCCCAGCTCATGGCGCTCCACCCGCCGGCGCGAAAGGAGAGAAGCCGCGCTCCGCCGCCCCGGCCCAGATCACCGCGAGCCGCCCGCCGCCGGACGCGGGAAGGAAATCATGCCGTCCTGGAGGGAGGTCCCGCGGCCCGTCGTACGGCAGCCCGTCGAGCCTTCCCCGCGCCGCATCGATTTCGGCCACGATGGCGTAGCGTGCGGGGACGATGACCTGGAAAGGGAGTGCCCTTCCCTGCACGGCTCCCGCCTCGGTGGTGAGCAGGCGGCCGGCGACCCTCCAGGTCCCGACCACGATGTAATTGTCCTCCAGAAAGCGCCGGGCGCGCGGAGGAAATCCGCGGGTGTCGGCCGGAGCGACACAGGTTCTGGTCTCGACACAGCGCTCCGGAATGCTGTCCGGGATCAGACCGCGGGCCATCCGCTCCAGCGTCATCGTTTCCAGGGCATAGTAGAAGGGCCGGTTGCGGAACACGCTCTCTCCCTTCCGATCGAGCACATAGTCCGCCGGCTTCGTGAGCCGCAGGACCTCGGCCAGTTGCCGCATCTGCGGCCGGATGCCGCGTCCGGTCAGGGACGACACCGCGGGAAGCACCGCCAGCTCCACGCAGGCCAGGAACACCGGGAACCGGACGGCCAGCCGCGACACCCCGGACCAGCGTGACCGGCCGTCCTCGGCCGCCGCGCGGACCGGCCCGTCCAGGAGCAGGCCGGCCAGGAGCACGGTGAACAGCGGATAGAACGGCAGGAGGTCCTGGCGCGTGTGCACCGGCCAGACCGTCGACAGGAGCAGGTACTGGGTGCCGGACAGAAGCAGGAGGAACGCCACCCGGGCCCCGCCCCCGGTGAGGTGCCGGATCAGGAAGCGCGCCGCGGCGATCAGCAGGGCGAGGATCGGCGGGAGGAGATACACGCGCCGGGAATATCCCCAGCGGCCGACCCCCGGCAGAAGGTTGTGCTGGATGGTGCAATAGTACAGGTCTGCAAGCGCGCCGCGCGCCGAAAAGTAGAGCACGACCGCCGCCGGAGCCACCAGAAGACCGGCGAGAAACGCCAGGACGAGCGACCATGAATCCCGCAGCCGGCGCACCCCGGCGTCCGCGCTCTTCGGTCCCGTGGCGCAGTCGGACCTTGCGGTCCCCGATCCGGCCAGCAGGCTGATCGACACGGCGGCGATCCCCAGGGCGCAGAGGAGCATGATCGTCTTGAGCGATACGGCCAGGCACACTCCCGCCAGAAGCCCGCCCCGGAAGGCGCGTCCCCTTCCGAGGCTCCTGCCGAGGAGCGTGGCGACGGCCAGGACCCACAGCGCCGCCCACAGGACGTCGGTGCGGTACTCGACCGATTTGAAGAAGAAGGTCGGGCTCAAGCCGCAAAGTATCGCCGCCCACGCGCCGGCGCGCGCCCCGAACAACCTCCGGCCGAGGGCGTACGAGCCGGCCAGCGCGGCGGCGAACACCGGCAACATGGCCAGCCGCATGAACAGCAGGACGCGGGGGTCCTCACCGATGACCGCGATCAAGGGGGCGCTCAAGACGTGGAACAGCGGCGCGTGATTGTCGAACACGTCGCGGTAGGGAAGGAGTCCCTTCGTCCAGGCCCAGGCGATGTGCAGGTGCTGCGGCTCGTCCGTATCCACGGGATAGACGAAGGCGTACGCGACGCGCAGCAGGATCAATGCGCCGGACAGCGCCAGAAGGACGCGGCGCTCGCCGCGCCCCCCCGTCGGGGGACGGCCGGCCGGACCGTTGGGCGCGACGTCGACGGGTTGGAGCGCGCTGCCGACGCGTCCCATCCTTCAGGCTTCGCGCAGGGCGTTGACGATCTTCAGACGCGCGGCGCGGGCGGCCGGGAAGAGACCGCCGAACAGCCCCATCGCGAAGGAGAAGACCACGCCGGACGCGATCAGGGCCGGTGTGAGCTGGAAGTTGAACAGGATCTCCGCGAAAGTCGCGAAGTTGCTGGTGCCGGTCGGGGCGGTCAGGAACAGATTGACGACGACGAGCGCGATCGCGGCCCCGACAAGACCGCCGGCCAGTCCGAGCGCCACCGATTCGAGAACAAAGGAGACCAGGACAACGGCGCGCGAGAAGCCGAGCGCGCGCAGCGTGGCGATCTCGCGCGTGCGGGCGGAGACCTGGGCGTACATCGTGTTCATGGCGCCGAACGACGCGCCGATCGCCATGATGACGGCGACGAAATAGGCCAGGAACTGGATCGGCTTGGCGGTCCCCATCTGCTTGGCGAAATAGTCGTTCTCCGGGATCGCGTCGAGCTTGATCCGCTGGTCTCCCTTGACCGCCGCAACCAGCCGATCGCGCGCGCCCGAATCGGTGGCGCGGGCGACGACGCTGCTGAACCCGGTGGTCCGATGCGCCTGGTCCTGCACGTTGTGCAGATCGCCCCACACCTCGGAGTCGTATGGCGATCCGGAGGCATCGAAGACGCCGACGACCGACCAGCGCTCCGAGCCGGCTTTGAGAACGCCGCCCACCGTCATGGTGGGGAAGCGGTCGCGCGCCCGCGTCGAGACGATCGCCTCCGCGGTGCCGGTCTGAAACATCCGCCCTTCGACGAGACGCACGTTGTCGCCGCGAATCCTGAAGGCAACCGGGTCGACCCCGCGCACGATGACGTTGGTCCGCTTGCCGTCGCGCTTCGGTATGTTGATCAGGACGACGAGCTCCGGCGAAACGAGCGGCTGGCCGTCGTCCCCGCGGGCGAGACCGTCGAGGGTCCGAATCGCCTCGTACTGGTCACGGCTGACGTAGCTCTGCACGTCCGACTGCGCACCGACACGCAGCACGATGACGTTGAGGGGGGACACGGCCGTCGTCAGCGTCTTCTGCACTCCTTCGGCCAGCGACATGACCAGCAGGAAGACGGTGACGACGAGAGCGATGCCGAGGACCGTCATCCCGGTCGATACCTTGCGCACGACCAGATTGCGCAGGTTGTACTTGAGCGGGATCCGCATCAGGCCACCTGCCGCAATCCATCCACGATCGAGATTCGGGCGGAGCGGATGGCCGGCACGAATCCGGCCAGGACACCGATGGCGACCGAGGCGCTGAACGCGGTGAGGAGGGTGGCTCCCGAGATCTTGATGTTGTAAGCGAACATCGCCACCGGGGTCTGCTTCATCATCCAGACCAATCCCCAGGTGAACGGAAAAGATCCGACCACCCCGGCGACGCCCCCCAGGAGCGCCAGGACGATCGCCTCGGAGAGGACCAGGACCAGCACCTGGCGGCGCCGGAAGCCGATGGCCCGGATGACGGCGATCTGCGTCACCCGCTCGCGGGCGCTCATCGCCATGGTGTTGGCGACGATCAGGACGACCGTGAACAAAACGGTCAGGGCGATCGAGCGCACCAGGAGCTTGACGTTCCCCATCATCTCCGTGAACTGCAGCATGAACTGTCTCTCGGGCATCGCCTTGACCGGCGCGTCGCTGTTCTCGAACATCCGGTTGATCGCGTCGCAGACCACCGGCACCTTTTCGGGCGCCTCGGTGCGCAGGTAGAAGATGCCGGTCTGGTTCAGACGGCCGACGAACGAGTTCTCCAGGTACTTGTTGTGGAAGAAGATGTTCGACTCGTCGGGGCCGGTGTAGACGCCGCGCAGGACCAGATCGAGGGTCCCCGAGATATAGGTCCCCTTGAGCTGGATGCGATCGCCGATCTTCCAGTGGTAGCGGTCGATGAGCTGCTTGCCGGCGATGAACGAGTCCCGCTGCGACTGCCAGACCTTGAGCTGATCGTCCGGGATCGAGTAGTCGTCGTGGACGATCGCCCAGACCTCCGGATCGGTCGACAGCTGACCGAAGAAGTTCTGCGGGCGCTCGTCGATATAGATGCCGCCGAACCAGATCTGCGGTGCGACCGCGACCACTCCAGGCAACTGTTCGATCTTCTGCCGGTACGCCAGCGGCAGGAAGTTGCCCAGACCGGTGGCGTGCTGCACCACGATGTTCGCCGCCCCCTTGGTGCGGCCGGTGTCGTACTCCATCGCCTCCAGAAGGGAGGACAGCACGACGATCAGCACCAGGACCAGGACGATCGACGCCATGGTCAGGAAGGCCCGGCTCTTCTTGCGGAAGACGTTCTTCCAGATGAAGCGGAAGTA
>DAISWT010000261.1:0-4546 GCA_036826235.1 Acidobacteriota bacterium
CGCAGGCCGACTTCAACGGTACCTGCACGCTGAACGACGGAACGCAGTGCAACTATTCCGCCCACGTCGAAGACCGCGCGGAACCAGGCGCAGGCAAGGATCGCTTCAAGATCCAGATCTTCAACCTGTCCGGGACGCTGCTCTACGCGACAGACAAGGTGCTGGGAGGCGGCAACATCCAGGTCCACTAATTCATTGGATGGTAGGATTCGGCAAGGGGAGGAAGCCGGCGCCGGCTTTCTCCCCTCTGGAGCGTGTTCGATGCGCGTGAAAGTCTGGCTCTTCTTGCTGTCGTCGCTCCTCGCGACCGGGAGCACGCTCGCGAAAGGAACCTTCGACGCCTGCAAGTTGATCGCGCCCGCCGAGATCGAGGGCGTGCAGGGCGAGCCGGTCCTGGACGCAAAGAGCGGCGAGCGCAAGACGGGCGGCTTCGCGATAGCGCAGTGCTTCTACACCCTGCCGTCCCATACCAATTCGGTCAGTCTGGAGGTGACGCGGCTCGATCCCGAACAGAGCACGTCGTCCGGGCCGCGCGAGCGCTGGAAGAAGCTCTTTCACGGCGACGGGGATCAAGAGGGCGAGAAGGAGTCGGGCAAGCCGCAGCCTGTGTCCGGCGTCGGCGAGGAGGCCTTCTGGTCCGGCAACTCCATGGTCGGCGCCCTCTACGTCCTGAAGGATGACAGCTATCTCCGGATCAGCGTCGGCGGCGCGGAGGATGCGTCCGTCAAGATCCGCAAAACGAAGACCCTCGCCCAGAAAGCCTTGAAGCGCCTGTCAAGTTCTTCCTGACCTTCCCGGCGCTCCCCGCCTCCGGCTGCCTTGACACGCGTTGCTCAACGCCTGCGCCCGACGCCGTCACGATCGACCGGCGCGGGGACCGCGTCCAGCTGAATCCGGCGCTCATCCCGTGCGAGGAGTGCGTCACGGGGCTGCCCCACGCCTACAGCACCATCATCCCGAAGCACAAGAGCGGCCGGAACGTCTTCCTCGAGGTGCTGGGCCTGAACGGTACGGTGCAGGTGTTCGGCCCGGCGGTGAAGCAATAGCAACCTATCCGCCGGCACCCAGGGAATAGTCGCCGTGCACCGGCTTGCCCCCCAGAAGTGTGAGCAGCACCTTCGTGTCCGAGATCGCCCCGGGCTCGATGGTGAACAGGTTGTGGTCCAGCACGATCAGGTCGGCGAGCTTGCCGACCTGTATCGAGCCGGTCTTGTCCTCCTGGAAGTTGACGTAGGCGGCGTTGATGGTGAAGGCGGCGAGCGCCTCGGGCAGGTTGATGCGCTCCTCGGGGATGAAGGGCTCCTTCGTTTCGCCCAGCGGCCCCGTGCGCGTGACGGCGACTTCGAGCTCCTCGAGCGGGTTGGCGGAGGAGACCGACCAGTCGCTGCCGAAGGCGACGACGGCGCCGCTCCGCAGCAGGCTGCCGATCGGGTAGATCCAGCGGGCGCTGTCGGCCTCGAGGTAGGGCAGGGTGAGCTTGACCATGTAGTCGTCGGCGAAGGCCCACAGGGGCTGGAAGTTCGCGACCACGCCGAGCGCGCGGAAACGCGGGATGTCGGCCGGGTCGAAGACTTCGAGATGCGAGATGTGGTGGCGGCTGTCGCGCGGGCCGTTGGCGAGGCGGGCGGCCTCGACGGCGTCGAGACACTCGCGGATGGCGGCATCGCCGATGGCGTGGAAGTGGACCTGGAAGCCCTCCTTGTCGAGCCGCGTGACGTCCCGCTTCAGCGCCTCGGGCTCGACCATGGTCAGGCCCCGCACGCCCGGTTTGCCCTTGTAATCCCGCAGCATGGCGGCGGTCTGCACCTCGAACACTCCGTCCTGCATGATCTTCACGGTGGTGGCGCGCAGACGCCCCCGCGTGTACTTGCGGCGCGCCTCGATGAACCCGGCGATCTGCTCCTCGCCCTTGTCGCGCTCCCACCAGAGCGAGCCGACGACGCGCGCCGACAGCTCGCCCCGGTCGTCGAGGGTGCGGTAGGCGTCCAGCGCCTCGGTGTCGACGCTGGCGTCCTGGAACGACGTGATGCCGTAACCGTTGAGGAGCTTCAAGGCCCAGCGCAGACCCTGCTGGCGTTCCGCGGGCGTGTAGGGCGGCGCCTTGCGGTTCACCAGGTCCATGGCGCTGTCCTGCAGGGAGCCGACCGGCTCGCCGGTCTGCGGGTCGCGATCGATCCGTCCGCCCGCCGGATCGGGCGTGGCCTTGGTGACGCCGGCGATCGACAGCGCCTTGCTGTTGACCCAGGCGGAATGGCCGTCGCTCGATTCGAGGTAGACGGGACGGTCCGGCACGACGGCGTCGAGCAGGCTGCGATCGGGGATGCCGGACGGCGCGAAGGCGGCCAGCGACCAGCCGTCGCCGCGGATCCAGGCAGCGTCCTGGTGCGCGGCGGCGTACTTGCCCACGGCGTCGACGTATCCCTCCTTGGTATTGGAGTCGTACAGGGCGCACTGATTGTGACTGATGCCGCCTGAGATCGGGTGGATGTGGGAATCCTGGAAAGCCGGCAGGACCATCCGCCCGTTCAGCTCGACCACACGCGTGCGCGGACCCACATACGCCGTGACGCCGCGGTCGGGGCCGACGTACACGATCGTGTCCTTGCGGATCGCGACCGCCTCGGCCCAGGAGCGCACGGCGTCGACCGTGTAGACGGCGCCGCCGCGCAGGACGACATCCGCCGCCGCGGGCCGGGAGAGCGCCGATGGGCCGGCCGGCGCGGCAGACGACGAGCGTGTCATGAGCAGGCCCCCGAGCGCCAGGATAGCCATAGAACGAGTCCTCCGCATCTGTTCCACCTCCTGAAATGAGAACTGCCCGCAGGAACCGGGCCGATCCTACGCGTCGAGCACAAATTTGCAATCGCTTGCGATCCTGCGCCCCCGACCTATGTTCTTCGTGTGACGCGGCGCCGTGGTGCGAGACGAGGCGTCGAGCCGCGCGATGCCTGCCTGGAGGATGCTGTGAAACAGTTTGCACGGGGTGTGCGGGTCCTCGCCGCGGTGGGGCTGCTCCTCGCGATCGCTCCACGGCCGGCGGCCGCCATGGGTCCGATGGCCGGGACGGTGCGCATCGCCGAGATGGGCCGTCCGGTGTCGCCGGAGAGCTGCCTGGGGTGCGCGCGCGCGGCGGACCCCGTGGCGTGCCACCGGACCGCGCTGTCCCTGGCGATGAGCCACGACTGGGCGCGGGCCATCGCCATCGAGGAGAACGTCCACCGGGAGCGGCTGGCGGACGCTGAAGTGGCCGCGGTCCTGGCGCGCATGTACCAGGAGGGCACGCGCAACATCCAGCGCGCCGTCGAGCTGTACCACGAGGCGCTCGGGATCTCGCCGGGGTATCCGCCGGCCCTCCTGGGGCTCGGTCTCATGATGGAGCAGACGGGCGACCTGAACGTCGCGGCGCGCTACTTCGAGCGCGGCGCGCGCGAGCGCCCGGACGAGCCGCAGTTCAAGATGCGTCTCGCCGAAGTACTGGTCAAAGGCGGGCGGGACGACGAGGCACGGCCGATCCTGGACGAGATCGTGGCGCGATGGCCCGGCAGCAAGGAGGCCGGCGCGGCCAGGAAGCTGATGCCGAACACCGCGCTGGCGCGGCCCTGAGCAGGACCCACGCCGGGGGGGGCGGGGGGAGGAAACCAAAGCGCATGTCCGCGGAGACCCGTTTGCTGGCGGGCCCGAACGCGGCGAGCATCCTGGTCATCGACGACGAGCCCCAGGTGAGGACGGTCTTCGAGGAGGCCCTCACCGGGCAGGGCTATTCCGTCGACCTGGCCGAGGACGGCAAGCAGGCGATCGAGAAGGTCGAGGTAAAGCGCTTCGACGTCGTCATCTGCGACCTCAAGATGCCGGGGATCGACGGTCTCGAGACCATCCGGCGCATCCAGGCGATCCACCGCGACATCCAGTTCATCGTCATCACCGCGCACGGCACGTTCGAGAGCGCCATCGAGAGCCTCCGCGTGGGGGCCTTCGACTTCCTGCAGAAGCCGGTCGTCCTGAAGGATCTCCTGTTCTCGGTCGGCAAGGCGCTGGAGAGGCGCGATCTCCTGGAGCGGCTGGCGCTGTACGAGCTGAGCCGGACGATTTTCTCGACGCTCGAGCCCGATCTGCTGTACGGGCGCATCGTGAAGGCGGCGATCGACGTCCTGGGGGCGGATGACGCGTCGCTCATGCTCCTGGACGAGAACCGCGAGCTGTCCATCGCCATCTCCACGTCGCTGCAGCAGGAGATCCTGGCGGCGACCCACCTGGCGATCGGGGAGCGCGTCGCCGGCCGGGTGGCCCAGCAGCCGGAGCCGGCGGTCATCAACGACGACGTCACGGGCGACGAACGGTTCGCCGGCGTGCGCGCGCTGCGGTCGATCAAGGCCGCCATCGTCTGCCCGCTCACCATGCGCGGCGAGCTCCTGGGGGTGCTCAACGTCAACCGGGTGAAGAAGACGACTCGGTACGGCGAGCGCGATCGACAGAGCGCCATGATCCTGTCGTCGCTCGTGGCGCTGGCGCTCGGCAACGCCCGCCTGCACAAGGAGCTGCAGGCGCG
>DAISWT010000262.1:0-4534 GCA_036826235.1 Acidobacteriota bacterium
ACAAAATCGGGCACTTGGCCGCCATCTGGCCCCTCAAATGCGCAAGTTCGGCTAGCACCTTCCCGCCTCATCGGCAGTCGGCAAGGCTGACGGCCCGGCGCCTCGAGCGGGGCGCCGGGCTCCCTCCCGCCGCCTTGCCGCCCGGCGCGGCTTTCCCTTACTCTAGGCGAGTCCGGGGAGAGCACAATGCCGCCCGTGATCGAGGCCCGTGGCCTCACCAAGAGATATGCGACCCTGACGGCGGTGGACGCGGTCGATTTCACGATCGACGCCGGGGAGTGCTACGGGTTTCTCGGGCCCAACGGGGCGGGGAAGACCTCGACGGTGAAGATGATCCACTGCTCGTCGCCGATCACCGTGGGGGACCTGCGGGTCTTCGGCCTGGATGTGCGCGAACAGCCCCGCTCGATCAAACAGCGCATCGGTGTCTGCCAGCAGGAGGACACGCTCGATCCGGACTTCTCGGTGCGCAAGAACCTGACCGTGTTCGGGCGCTACTTCGGCATCCCGGCGCGCCAGGCAGGGGAACGATCCCGCGAGCTCCTCGAGTTCATGGGTCTGTGGGAGCGGCGTGACGCGCGCATCCGGGAGCTGTCCGGTGGCCTGAAGCGGCGGCTGGCGATCGCCCGGGCGCTGGTGAACGAGCCGGATCTCCTGATCCTCGACGAGCCGACGACCGGACTCGACCCGCAGTCCCGGCACCAGGTCTGGGACCGCGTGCGCACGCTGCGCCGGCAGGGGAAGACGATCCTGCTGACGACGCACTACATGGACGAGGCGCAGACGCTGTGCGACCGGCTGGTGATCATGGATCACGGCCGGATCCTGGTGGAAGGGCCGCCGGCCGATCTGGTGAGGACGCGCGTCGGCAGGGAGGTCGTCGAGGTCTGGGGCTTCCCTCCGGCCCTGGTGGCGCACGTCAAGGAGCAGGGCTGGAGCTTCGAGTCCGACACGCACCGTCTGTGGATCTACACCGATTCGGGCGAGGACGTGTTCGAGGCGATCGCCCGGAAGTTTCCCTCGGAGGGCTGCACGGTCCGCATGGCCGGCCTGGAGGACCTGTTCCTGAAGCTGACGGGGCGGGAGCTGCGCGAATGAGCGTCGCGGACGCGGTCGCGCTGGTGCGCAACGTGAGCCCCAGGTCGCTGCGCGTCTGGGAGCGCAACCGCGACGTCTACTTCGTCACCTGGAAGACCAACCTGTTCCCGCCGCTGGCGGAGCCGATCCTGTATCTGATGGCGTTCGGCGCCGGGGTCGGCGCGCTGGTGAAGCAGGTGCAGTACCGCGGTGAGATGGTCGGCTACACGGCGTTCATCGCGCCCGGGCTGCTGGCGACCCAGGTCATGTTCCAGGCGTTCTTCGAGACCACCTACAACACCTTCGTCCGGATGCACTACCAGCGGACGTTCGACGCCATCATCACGACCCCGCTCAGTCTCGAGGACGTCATGGCGGGCGAGCTGCTGTGGGGCGCGACCAAGGGGGCCATCGGCACCGCGCTGATGATGCTGGCGATCAGCGCGTTCGGCCTCCTGCACTATCCGCACGCCCTCTTGATCGTGCCGTTCTCCCTGCTCGGCGGGCTGTTCTTCGCCGGGCTCGGGCTCTGCTTCACGGGGCTCGTGCCGCAGATCGACTCGTTCAATTTCCCCACCTTCCTGTTCATCATGCCGATGTTCCTGTTCTCCGGCACCTTCTTCCCGCTCGAGGTGCTGCCGCGCTGGGCGCAGAACCTCGCGAACGCGCTGCCGCTGACCCACGTCGCCAACGTCATCCGCGAGCTGGGCTTCGGCCGCCTGCCAAGGGATCTGGTCTGGGATCTCCTGTACCTGCTCGTCCTCGCCCTGCCGCTGAATGTCCTCGGGATCCATCTCATGAAGCGGCGCCTGGTGAAATAAAGGACATTTTCTAGTTCACGTCGACCGCCACCATCAGCCAGGTGCGGTCCTTCATCTCGCGGCCGTGGTGCGGCTC
Organism: Acidobacteriota bacterium; assembly: GCA_036826235.1. Classification (GTDB taxonomy): domain Bacteria; phylum Acidobacteriota; class Polarisedimenticolia; order Gp22-AA2; family Gp22-AA2; genus Gp22-AA3. The sequence goes on from DAISWT010000262.1 coordinate 1,975, forward strand.
CTTTCCCTGGCCCTCATAGCGGTACCAGGTGCCCGGCTTCATCGTCCCGAGCTTCGGATCGATGGCGGGGAATTCCTGCAGCCGCAGCCCCTTCGCCACCAGCGGAGCGGCGTCGACGAAGTAGACGATGTCTTCGCTCGTCTCGGCGGGCCGGTCGCTGAAATGCGCCATCACCGGTCCGCCGGTGTTCAGGCAGTACTCGCCGGTCGTGCCTGAAAAATCGATCGCCATCGCCGGTTTGAGCGCCAGGATGCGCGCCAGCGACAGGACCTCGGCCTGCGCCGGTCCCCGCAGCTGCCTGATTTCGCTGCAGGCCGCGTCGGATTCCTGCGGCGCGGCCGGTGGCACCGGGGTGGCGCCGGTGACAAGAAGAGCGGCGGACGCGACGAGCAGGGAGAGCCCCGCCGCGGCGGGCGGGCGTCGTACCGTGAAACATGACTGGAAACGCATGGTCGGGTCCTCCTTCGATTGGAACGATAGCACCGCGCGCGCCGCGGCGACGGGCCGTCGTCAGATGAACACGGCGGCCGCCACCGACATGAGCGCCTCCGCCGCGCTCCTGTCGAGGCTGCGCAGCCAATCGGCGAACGGCGCGCCGGTAGCCGCGGGCGCGGCGAGGAGATCGAGGTACACGATCGCGGGGCGCAGCCCGGCGCTCTTCCTTCCAAGCCTCACGAAGCGAGCGGGGCCGTCCGCGCGCGCCCTCAGACGTCGGGCTCGGAGGATTTTTCTCGTTCGTTCCGGATCGCCTGACAGGATCGCCTCGATCGCCTCGCCGGCGGCATCGCGAAAGGCGGCCGGCAGCCTCGACGCGATCCCGATGTGCTGAGCCAGCAGCCCGTCGCTCGGCCGCTCGGGTACGTTCATGGACCAGGAGGACAGCGCGATCAGATCGCGGAAGATCTCCCGGTCGCGGATCAGGACGGCGCCGTCCTCGAGGAGGGCCAGGGCGGCCGCCTCCGCCACGATATGGGAGAAGGTTGACGGCGCGCTGAGCAGCGCCGCCGCCCCGGCCGCCAGGTCGGCGGCGGGACCGGGCCCCGCGAACGGATCGTGCCGGGCGCGCGCCGGCAGGGCCTCGTGTCGCAGCAGGACCGACGGGAGGATGACACGACAGTATCGCTGCCGCTCGACGATCCATTCAATGGCGGGCGGAGACGGGGGGCGGTCCGGGTGGAACAGGAGAATCCGCGTGCTCGGCCCCGATGGCATCGGGGACGATCCTATACGAGACGCGGACGGCGCCGCGCTCCGGACCTCTAGAACTTCAGGCCGAGGCCGGCGTACGGTCCCTTAAAGGTGTTGTCGACCGAGCCGAAATCCTTGTCGTCAGCCGCCATGTGGAAGGTGCGGTAGCCGGCGAAGAACCCCAGCACGTGGGCCACGTATACTTCGGCCTGCGCGCGGGCGTCGAGGACGCTGACTCGGGTGCCGCCGATGTTCAACTTGACGCCGTTCGCCTCGACGCGGATGTGGAAGCCGGGCACCGGCTTGAGCGTCACCGCAGCGGCCACGGTCGGGTACGGCACGCTCTTGTCAAACGTGGTGCGTCCGCCCGGCAGTCCGTTGTCGAGCTGCATGTTGACCTTCGCCTGGTTCAGCACGAGCCCCAGGGAGACGTCGGCGAGCTTCAGGTCGGCCAGGGTAAAGCGGTACTGGGCTTGCAGGAGCTTGACATCGAGGTCGCTCGCGACGACCTGGCCGGCCGTGTACAGGGTATCGTTGAAAAAGAACGATTGAGTCAGCGTCGTGCTGCCCTTCCGGGAGGCGTCGAAGTAGTCGAGGAAGAGCCGGCTCTTGCCCCAGTGGAACCACACGCGCCCCATCTTGGAATTGTCCGTCCGGTCGAGGTCGAGGGTGTCCTGGAAGTCGACCGAGGTGCCGCCGAAGACGTCGCCGTCGATCGAGGCGCTGCCGCTCTGGCTGTTGTGCCAGAAGGCGCCCTCGACGCCGATCCAGTCTCCCAGGGCATGCGCCGGAGTCGGCGCGGCGAACAGAACGACGAACGCGAGCGGCAGTATCGGATAGACGACCTTGCGCCGGAGCTTCATGGACCCCCTCCTCCTCGGCAGACATCGAGGCGTTCCTAACGTAATGCCCGGCCCGCCCGCGGGCAAGGCGGATCGAGTCCAGGCCGCCGGCTGCCTCGCATCGCCCCACCTCGCGGCGCGGGTTGACACCCCCGGGGGGCGTCCCTACAATCGGTCCGTGACGCGAAACGATGGACATCAGGCCGATCTCATCTACGATTGGAACCAGGTCGGCTCCATTCCGAAGCCACCCGCCTCCATTGCCCTCGACGACGAGACGCTGCGCGACGGGTTGCAGGGGCCGAGCGTCACCGATCCGCCGATCCAGATGAAGATGACGATCCTGAGGGCGATGAACGCCCTCGGGATCGACACCGCCGACGTCGGCCTCCCCGGCGCCGGACCCAAGGCGGTCGCCGACTCGACGGCGCTCTGCCGGCAGATCGCTGAAGAGAAGCTGTCGATCCGGCCGAATTGCGCGGCGCGCACCATGGTCCGCGACATCGAGCCGATCGCCAGGATCGCGTCGT
>DAISWT010000263.1:0-4513 GCA_036826235.1 Acidobacteriota bacterium
GCCGGCGCCTCCAGCACGCAGGCGCCGACTTCGATCCGGACCCAGTCGGTCCCGGACGGCGCGGGCGAGGCCGACGCGGACGTCCGGAGGCCGTGCGACCGGGCCGCCGCCGCCGCGACGGCGCACGCCATGACCAGGAGCGCCGCGGCGGCGGGAGGAGAGGTCGTGCGCCTCATTCTGCCTCTAGAGTATCCTGTCCCGACCGGGCGGAGGTCTCCGGAAGTGCGTCTCGGTTTCGTCGCGTGGTCAGGCATCGCGACCCTGGTCGCGGCCGTGGCGGCGCCCGTCGCGCCGGCCACCGCGGCGCCCTCGACCCGGGCGCCGGTGGTGATCGTCGTCTGCGCCCCCGGCTACCCGGGCACGACGGCGGCGGCCCAGCCCGCCATGGACGTGTTCGCTTCGGCCGCCGCCACGGCCGCGGGCTGGCCCGCCGGCAGCGTGCAAGCCGCCTACTTCGAGACCGCCGAGAGCGGTTTGAAACGTCTTGCCGATTCCGACGCGGCGCTCGCCCTGGTCTCCCTGCCGTTCTTCCTGCAGCACGAGGGCGCGCTCCGGCTGGCGCCGAGGCTCCAGGTGGTGCAGGAGTCGGGCGCCACTGAGACCTGGGGGCTGGCGGCGCGCCGCGGCCGTCTGGCGTCCGCCGCGGCGCTCGACGGGTGGGAGATTACCGGCACGGCCGGCTATGCCCCCGATTTCGTGCGCGGGCCGCTGCTCGGCGGCTGGGGCACCCCGCCGGGCACGGCGCGGATCACCTTCACGGCCAACGTCCTGTCGGCGCTGCGGCGCGCCGCCGCGGGAGAGCCGGTCGCGGTGCTCGTGGACGGCGCGCAGGCGGCAGCGCTGGCGTCGCTGCCGTTCGCTTCCGATCTGGAAATCGTGGCGCGCTCGCGCCCGCTGCCCGGCACGATCCTGTGCAGCGTCGGCGCACGGCTGGGCGGCGCCGACGCCCGGGCGCTGCTCGGCGGCCTGCAGCGCCTGCACACGCGGCCGGAGTGGGCCGAGGTCCTGAAGACGATGCGCATGACGCGCTTCGAGGCGGTCGATGCGGCCGCCATCGACGCGGCCCGGCGCGACTGCGTGGCCGCGCGGGCCCCGCGGCCTTGAGATCTCCGGTCCCTCTGCGCCGGCGCCTCGCTCCCGGGATCCTCGCAGGCCCCCTCGTCATCTTCGCCTGCGTCCTCGGCACCTCGGGGTGCGCCTCGGCGCTCCGGGAGCCGCGACCGATCGCCGATCTGGCGGGCGAAGTGCGGCCGAAGCCGGGTGGGGACGGCCCCGACTCCGGCGCGCCCGCCGCCACACCGGCTGACGTCCCGGCGATCCTGGGCCGCGCCGAGGCGCTGTACGCGGAGCGCGGGCCCGGCGAGCGTGCTCTCGAGAGCGTCCGCATGGCGGCGCGCGAGTTCCTGCGCGCGGCCGCCGCGGACGGCACCCGCACCGACGGGCTGGTCGGCGCCGCTCGCGCCCGGGTCTGGCTCGCCGATCACGAAGCCGACCCGGCGGCGCGCCAGGCGTCGGCGGGCTCGGCGGTCGAGGCGGCGCAGTGGTGCGGGCGGATCGCTCCCCTCGACCGGGAGTGCGATTACTGGTTCGGGGCGGCGCTCGGGGTGCAGGCGCGCGAGCGACCATCGACGGCGCTCAACGCCCTGCCGAAGATCGAGGCGGCGTTCAAGCGCGCCGCGGACGCCCTGCCCGCCCTGGACGAGGCCGGCCCGGAGCGCGCCCTGGCGCTCCTGTACGTTCGCGCCCCCGGCTGGCCGGCAGGGCCAGGGAACCCCGATCTCGGCCTCAAGCACGCGCGCGCTGCGGTGGCGCTGCGGCCCGACTATCCGCCGAATCAGCTCGCCCTGGCCGAGGCGCTCGCCGCCACGGGCGGCCGCGAGGCCGCCGACGTCCCGCGGCGGCTCGCCCTGGAGCTCGCCCGGAAACTGGCGGCGGGGGATCCTGACGCACCGGAGTGGATCGCGGAGGCGGAAGCGGACCTCGAAAGGACCGGCCCGAAGTGAGCCGGCGGCCAAAAAAAACCCCCGGCCGCTGGCGCGACCAGGGCGTCACGTTTGCTCCGGGTGATCAGTGGTGCGGCCGGGCGTGTGGCCGGGCGGGCCTCTTTCTCGGCACCGTCTTGCCCGGTGCCGCCGGGGCCTTTGAACCGGTGCCCTGACCCTCCTTGCTCCAGGTCGTCTGGGTCGTCGCTGTCTTGCCGTTCGGCAGAGTCGTGGTCGCGTCACGCGTCACGGTGTTGCCGTTTTTGGTCGTCGTGACGTTCTTGGTCGTGGTCTTCCCGTTCGGCCCGGTGTAGGTCCCCTGTCGCGTCACCGTGTTGCCGTCATTGGTCCAGGTGTTCTGGCTGGTCGCCGTCTTGCCGTTTGGCAGCGTCGTGGTGGCGTCACGCGTCAGCGTGTTCCCGTTCCTGGTCGTCGTGACGCTCTTGGTGGCGGTCTTTCCGTTCGGCCCGGTGTAGCTCCCCTGCCGCGTCACCGTGTTCCCTTTCTTGGTCGTCGTGACATCCTTCGTCGCCGTCTTCCCGTTTGGCCCGGTGAAGGTCCCCTGGCGCGTGATCGTGTTGCCGTCCTTCGTCCAGGTTGTCTGGCCGGTCGTCGTTTTGCCGTTCGGCAGTGTCGTGGTCGCGTCACGCGTCACCGTGTTCCCGTCCTTGGTGGTCGTGACTTCCTTCGTCGCCGTCTTGCCGTCCGGCCCGGTGGCGGTCACCTCCTTGGTGACTGTATTGCCGTCGGTCGTCGCCGGCGCGGGCGCCTCTTTCTTGGCGTCTTTGTCCTTGTCGTCCTGGCTCGGGTTGGTATCGTCGGCCAGGAGCGGCGCTCCACCCGCGAGCAACCCGGCCACAGCGAAGACCCCCAGAGCACGCACCGTCCTGTTCATGTCGTCCCTCCTCCTCTCCGCGCGGTCTTGTGCGGCCTCGCGTTCATGGGGATGAATATGGGGACTGGACGAAGCGGGCGCAAATCCCCCGGCCCGCCGCCCCCGCTCCGCGAGGACCGCCTGGCGGATCACGCTTGCGTAATCGGCCATCCTGGGGTAAAGAGAGGGTCCATGCAATCCAGACTGGGACGTTTTTTGGCCGTTCTGGCCATCGTCGGGGCGTCGATCCTGATCCTCCACGGTCCCGATGCGCGTGCCACGGCGGCCGATCGCCAGCCGGCACGGCAGGTGCGCCTGGAGACTGTCGACCTCTCCGCGCCGATCCCCGAAGATCTCCGGTCACCCGAAGGCAAGACCCGCTGGGACCTGATTGCCCTACGCGGTAAGGAGAGTGTCGTCCGCGATCTGTACGACGGCCTGGACGTAGCCCTCATCGCCGACCAGCCGGCCGCGCCGGTCCCCGCCGACGGCCCCCGCGGCCCCGGCCGGGCGCATCATCTTTATACGGACCCGACCGGCGGCGACGCCGCGCGGCGCTGGGTGTTCCCGGAGCGCTTTTCCGAACTGTTGCGACCGGGAGCGCGCGCCGCCCTGGATCTGGTCCTGGAGGATGCGGAGGGCGCCGGGCGCCTGCACATCGAGATGGAGACGGTCGGCATCGGCTGGGCCCTGCTGCCCTCAGGCCCTCGCGAGGTGATCCTGCAGCGGGCGCTCCTGTCCCGCGACGCCGGCCACGATCGGGGGTCCGCGCAGGAGGAGCTGGTGCACCGGTTCGTCGACCGGCGCGCCGGAGTGGTGGCGGAGGTCGCCGGGCCCATATCTTCCGGTCGCGGACGCCTCGCGATTACCGGGGCGAGCTTCGTCGATCAGGTCCTGGCGGGCGCGGCGACGCTCAAGATTTACGTGGACCAGCTCGACACGCCGGTGTTCAGCGGGGTCTCCTACGGCTGGGACAAGGGCCCGAACACGTCGATCGCCTCCCTGACACCGCAGGGCTACGCGACCATGGGGGATCTGATCGCGGCGGACACCTGGGACTTCTCCGGCGACACCTCGGGGGGCGCTGAGGACGCCTCGACCGGAGTCTCAGTGACCGCCGCCGAGACGTGCAACGCCAATCGTTGCGGCTACAACCCGAATGGCGCCCACCCCGGCCGGATCATGAGCCGCGAGGACATCACCAACACCAGCGGCGCCCTGAACAAAACCAACGCCGTGACCGAGCGCGAGACGCGCGCCGCCGACGTCACCGTCTGGCTGCGCGGCGGTGCGCAGAACGAAGGGGCGAGCGGCGGCTTCGGCACGGGCGAGAGCCGCTTCTGCTACGCCAACGACGACGGCGTCAACCGCACGCCCGTGCCGATCTGGCGCTTCCCCAACCAGGACGCCCTCGGCTGGTACATGCAGCCGGGCGACCCGGTCTGGACCAGCGGCGCGTTTAGCTGCGAGCAGAACATCTTCAACACCGTGTGCGGGGCGGGCGGGATCATCCCGCAGATCTGGAGCAAGGCATGCGGCACGCACACCGGCACGCAGTCGGGGCAGGTCCTGAAGGGGGGCGTGGTAACGCTGCCGTCCGGACACACCTTCAACGCGCTCCTGGTGAAGACCGTGGCCGACTTCTGCGTCTACGCCG
>DAISWT010000264.1:0-1708 GCA_036826235.1 Acidobacteriota bacterium
CGCTGGTCGAGCGGCGGCTCCTCGCCTGGCGGCCTGTCGCGGTCGAGGCGCGTCGACTTCAGAAGCAGCTCGTGATACTCCCAGAACCTTCCCTGCCACTGCGCGGCCTTGGCGGCGGCCGCCGCGTCGTAGGCGAAAGGGTGCAAGGCGAGCGGGTTGTGGTGCAGCTCGATGCGCAGCGCCCCGTTCAGGTCGGCCACCAGGCGATCCAGCTCGCGCGCCGCGCGCGGGCAGACGGGACACTGGTAGTCGGTGAAGAAGATGAGTGTGTTGTTCGCGCCGGCGGGGCCGACCGACGGGTAACCCTGGCGCGGAGAATGGCGCTCGGCGCGCGCCGCCGCGGAGCCGTTCCCGTTCGCCGTGTCGCCCGCTTCCCCCGCCCGGACGGCGGCTCCCGCGAGCAGGACCGCCGTCAGACAGAGAACTGAAGCCGGAGCCGCGCTCGCCGGCCTGCTCAAGCGCTCTCTCCTACGGAGGCGTCGGGCACGGCGAGGTATTCGGTATGACGGCGCCCGGTGGCGCGGACGGGTGGCCTATGCTGCTCTCGCCGCACACGCTCTCCCCGCTCACGAGGTAGTAGAACGCCATGCCCAGCGGCGGATTCGACGCGTCGGTGCAGATGGTCGTGCCGTCCCCGAACGAGTCGTCGCTTTCGAAGCATGCCTGATCGTACACCGCTCCAGGCGGCCGGCTGCCGAGGAGTTTCGCCGGGATAGTGCCGCGGTAGGTGTTCCAGTGCGACGCGTCCGGGGTCGGCGCCCAGAGGACGGTCGTCTGGTCGCGGAACTTGATCGGTTCCGGCTCCTGCACCGGTATCGGGCGGTGCACGCAGAGACCCGTGGCCGGATCGCAGGCGTCGGCGGTGCAGGAATTACCGTCGTCGCAGTTCACGGGCACGTGCAGGCACGCTCCGGTGTGCGGGTCGCACTCGTCGAGCGTGCAGAGATTGCCGTCGTCGCAGCTCAGCGGTGAGCCCTGGCACACGATCGCGCCGGCCGGCGTCTGCACGCACTTGTCGCCCTGCGTGCAGGCGTTGCCGTCGTCGCACGCCTGCCCGAGCAGCGGCTGGTGGACGCACTGGCCGCTCGCCGGGTCGCACGAGTCGAGCGTGCACTGGTTCTGGTCGTCGCAATTGACCGGACTATGGAGGCAGGCCCCGCTCGCCGGGTCGCAGCGATCGGTGGTGCACTGGTTCCCGTCGTCGCAGTTCACCGGGAAGTGCTCGCACTGGCCGGTGCCCGGGTTGCAGCGATCGGTGGTGCAGAGGTTCTGGTCGTCGCAGCTCACCTCGGCGTGCACGCACAGACCGGTGAGCGGGTCGCAGGAGTCGGACGTGCACGCGTTCTGGTCGTCGCAGTTGACCGGCGTGCCCACGCAGACGACGCCGCCCGTCGGGAGCAGCCGGCAGACATCAGCCGTGGTGCAGCGGTCGCCGTCGTCGCACGGCGCGCCCACGGTCGGGGTGAACTTGCAGGCCCCGGTCGTCGGGTCGCAGGCGTCGGTCGTGCACGGGTTGCCGTCGTCACAGATCACCGGTACGTGCTCGCACTGGCCCGTGTTCGGGTCGCAGCGGTCGACGGTGCAGGGATTCTGGTCGTCGCAATTGACCGGCGCATGCTCGCACTGGCCGGTGTTCGGGTTGCAGCGGTCGAGCGTGCACGGATCGTGGTCGTTGCAGTCGGCCGGCGGTCCGACGCAGGTGCCGGCC
>DAISWT010000264.1:1776-4504 GCA_036826235.1 Acidobacteriota bacterium
GGTCGCGGCAGTCGATCAGCTGATTGCAGTTGTTGTCGCGGCCGTCGCTGCAGTTCTCCAGGTTGCCGGGGTAGTTGTTCGGATCGTGGTCGTCGCAGTCGTTGCCGCAGGGCGGGGCGAACACTCCGTCGCCGTCGGCGTCGACGCACGTTCCGGTGGGCTGGGTCCACACCCAGGTGAAGTTGTCCAGCGACCCGACCTGCTGGCCGGTGCTCAGGTTGTAGAGCTTGCACGGACCGGGCGGCAGGTACGGCGTCCCCAGCGGAGGCCAGGCGGTGACCGTCGCTTTCTCGGTGAGCGGGTCGAGGCAGCCGAACACGTCGAAGGACGAGTCGTCCACCCGGAAGAAGACGTCGAAGAACGAGCTGGCGGGAAAGATCACCGGGCCGGGTCCGACCGCCCCCGTCTGTCCGGGTGAGTGCACCTGCCCCTGCTCGTTGAACCGGATCGGGCCGACGAGACCGCTGTTCCCCGTCAGGCTCATGGCGACGAGCTCGGTGTTGAACTGCTGGAAGCCGATCCCCGAGCCGTACGCCTGGGAGGCGACGATGATCGACTGGCCGGTCAATCCGACCGTCTCGCTGCCGCGCGGAATGGTCCATGTGAGCTGCGCCTGCGTCCCGAGGATGTCGACCTGGGGGTGCGGGTCGATCGCCAGGTGCGTCAGGCGGGCGTGCCGGCCGGTCAACGAGTCCATCATGTCGACGCTCTGCGAGAAGGTCGGCGCGAACACCTCCAGGAACGGGATCGCCGTCGTCATCGCCTGGATGTTGAAGCTCGCCGCCGGCGTGAACGACGCCCCGATGTCCGGCAGTCCCACGTCCACGAACACGTCGAGGAACGAGTCGGCCGGGGTCTCGGTGGGCGGAGTCATGACGATCTTGCCGGCGCTGACAGGCCCCGGATCCAGGGTCACCTTGACGGTGCCGTAAACCGGGTCAAAGCCGGTCAGGTTCAAAGAGACGATTTCCATCGGGATGACGTTGGGATCGCCGATGCCGCGCCGGATGGCCACCTGGCCGGCCAGGCGGACGAACTGTTGGGGGCCGGGACCGACCTGGATCTCAATCGCGCCGGCGGCGTTGATCACGTCCGTGGCCGGGGGCGGGATCTCGGCGCGCAGCGCGCCGGCCGGCAGGACCAGGAGGAGCATGGCGATCGCCGCCAGGCTGTTCGCGAGGCGGGCGGCCGGAACTGGGACGATGCGGACTCGGGTATCGGGACGCATGGGCGTTCCTCCGGAGAGGGATGCGGGACAGCCCTTCTCGGACTCGACAAGAACACGAGCGGGCAGACGATCCTGCACTGCCCACCTCGAAGCGTGTTTGGGGAGTTTGAGCGCCACTGGCCGACCCCCCCGGTTCGGCCGCGAACTGGCTGCTATATACGGTCATGCTCCGGCGCTGTCAATCGACTATTCTCCCGACGCCGCACCCGAACCCGCCCTCGGATCGGAGCGGGTCTGAAGCGCGCAACGACGTCGGGTGCTGACGACGACAGGGTGCGGCTGCTGATGGTGAGCGTTATATACGATCGGCGACGGCAAACGTCAACCGGCGGATCGCTCCGAACCAGTTCCCCGGCACCGGGATGCCGGATGACGCAACCGCCTCTGTCCTCTGTTTCACCGGCGTCGTCCGGGTGGCTGTTCCCTCTCCTCGAACGCCGCCGCGATCGGGGGCCCGGCCTGCGGGTTGAAGACGTGGCCGTCGAGACCGAAGAAGCGCAGGAGCGTCGCCGCCACGTCCGACTGATGCACCGTGTCGCAGGGCGCCACCTCGCCGCGCCGGGGAGTGTCGGGGCCGATCACGGCGATCCAGATGTCCTCGGAGCCCTCGATGCCCTCGTCGTGCTCGACCCAGTCGGACGGCGTGACGCCCCGGCCGTGGTCGGTGGTCAGGATGAGGGTCGTGCTGCCGTGGTACTGGTCGATTGACTGCAGCGTCTGCCAGAGGCGGCCCAGGTAGCCGTCGGCGACGTTGATGTAGTCGAGAAGACGATCGTAGCGCCTGGCGTGGGCCCAGTCGTCCGACTCGCCGAGGGCGATGTACAGCAGGCGCGGGCGCTCGGCCCTGAGGTACTCGAGGGCGATGTTGAAGGTCACCGCGTCGCTTCTCCCCTCCTCCCACAGCGCCATGATCTGGAACTGCAGGTCGCCGAGAAACTCCATGCGCGGCGTGGCGATGCCGGCCGGCACTCTCTCGTAGCCGGTGTTGGTGAAGAACGCGTCGGCCTGGGAGGACGACAGCGTTCCGAAGCCGTCCCACGAGCCGATCGTGGCCACCTGCCGTTTCCCGAGACGCAGCTCGCTGCGGACGAACTCCAGGACGGTGCGGTGGGGGTAGCGCTTCGCGTCATTGGTGATGACGTCCGGCTGCGGCTCGCCGGTCAGGATCTCGGCGTAACCCGGCGCCGAGAACAGCAGCGGGTTGCGCGGCTGCACGCTGCATCCTCTGTCCTTGTCGCCGAGCACGATCCCCTGCGGCGCCAGCGTGCCCCAGAAGTAAGGCAGAAGGGCCGCGCGCCTCTCCCCGGGCGTGTCGCGCCAGAATCTTTGTCGCGCGCGGTCGAGATCGTAGATCCCCGACTTCTTCTGCACGCGTTTCCCGGCGAGCAGCGGGTCCATGCCGCCGAACAGCTCCTGGATCCGCAGGCCGTCGAGGGTAATCAGGATGACGTTCTTCGTGCGCCGGGGTCCGGCGGCGGGGGCGGGCGCGGCGCTGGCCGG
>DAISWT010000265.1:0-4466 GCA_036826235.1 Acidobacteriota bacterium
TGGTGGCGAACTCGCTGCCCAGGTTGATCATGCTGCTGGTCTCGAGATTGCAGCCGAGCTCGAACACCATCTCCGCCAGGTCGGCGACGATGCCCGGGCGATCTTTTCCTATGGCGGTCAGGACAAAATGGCGTCTCACGGTGCGCCGATTGTAGATCAACAGGAGATGAAGACCCTAGCCGATTTTGAAGTGCCGACTCTATGTGAGACGGGAAGGCGGCGTGTTAGCTTCCGGCTCAAGGGTCCCTCACCCTTCATGGCGGGAGATTGATGCATGTGGAGCCTCTCCTACTCAACTGACGGCCCCTCCAGCCCATCGAGCTGACGGCCCGCGCGAGCGCGTCCGGGGCGGGGCGCCCGGATGACCAGAGCCGCTCGCGCGGGCTACCCGCCTCGCGCCACCTGTTACAATCGCTTCCGGCCCGCCTCAATCAGCCATCGATCCGCCCGGGCGCCCCCGGCGAGAGGCCGCGCTTGAAATCGACCATCGTCAGGTCTCTCGAAGAAGGAACCGCGCTGTTCAACCGGCGGCAGTTCTTCGAGGCCCACGAGGTCTGGGAGGACGGCTGGCGCATCGCGGACGGCCGGGACCGGCTCCTGCTGCACGGTCTCATCCAGGTCGCGGCGGGATTCCACAAGCTGCAGTGCGGCCAGCCGGGCGGCTGCGCGACGCTCCTCTCCAAGGCCGCCGCCAAGCTAACAGCGGTTCGTTCCGGCGGCAACGATCGGCTGCCGTCGCGCGCCCTGCTCGACGCGGTCGAGGCATGGAGGGAAACGGCCGTCCGGATGGTGGAGACCGGGTCGACCGAGTACAACGCGGCGGCGCTCCCCGTGCTTCCCTCCCCGGCGCCCAGGCACCTCGCGGCGGCGGTGTACAGCCAGATCGAGATCGAAGCGCCTCCGCACCGAGTGTGGGACACTCTCGTCGACTTCGACGCTTACGCCGACTGGAACCCGTTCATCCGGAAAATCGGCGGCGCGGCGCGCCCGGGCGGCCGCCTGACCGTCGAGATCCACCCGCGGGGCGGGCGGCCGATGACTTTTCGCCCGATCGTCCTGCGCGCCCAGCCGCACCGGGAGCTGCGCTGGCGCGGCCGCCTGCTGCTGCCGGGGTTGTTCGACGGAGAGCACATCTTCAGCATCGCGCCCCTTTCTTCCACCCGGGTGCGTTTCTCACAGCGCGAAAAGTTCAGCGGGCTTCTCGTCCCTCTCGGCCGGCGCATGCTCCTCGACGCGACGCTCCGGGGATTCGAGGAGATGAACCAAGCGCTCGAGCGGCGTTGCGCATTGACAGGTGCCGGAGTCGGGCGTATATAGGTGGCGCTTTCGTTCATTGACATTCCGCATCGTGGGCGATCTCTCCGGCGGCTCGCCGGAGAGATTGAAAAGGGAAGGGGGTGCGAGACCCCCGCTGCCCCGCAACTGTGAGCGGTACCGAAAGCCGGAGAATCCCACTGGGAGCCTGAGGCTCCTGGGAAGGGCCGGCGAGTAGACAGCCGCGAGCCAGGAAACCTGCCCGCGATGATGTCGTGACGGACCTCTCGCGGGAGAGGCTTCTCGGCGCACCCCACCGACGACGCCCCGGCCCCCAAGAGGCCGGGGTTTTTTGTTCTCCCCGGCGATCCGTCGCGAGGACGCTCTGCCTCGAGGGGGGGTCGCCATGCAACGCTTCATCGCCACCCCGCTGGTCGCTGTGCTTCTCGGCCTGCCGGCGTCGTCCGCGCGCGCCCAGGCGACGACCGACTGCTTCGCCGATCGAATTGTGGCACTCCGGATCGGGGCGGTCAGCGCGCCGCCGGCCACCAACACCTGGCAGCCGGGGATCGTCCTCGGGCCGCCGGGGAACGCCACGCCGGCCACCGGCTCGCTCTCGGTCATGTCGCTGGGCCACGGCGGCCAGATCACCCTCGAGTTCACCGACAACGAGATCGTCGACGGGCCGGGGCCCGATTTCATCGCCTTCGAGAACCCGTTCTTCTGCACGACCGTGCCCCTGACGGCGGCCGACCCGTACAGCGTCTTCGCGGAGCCGGGTACCGTCGAGGCGAGCGACGACGGCGTCGATTTCAGGATGTTCCCGTTCGATGCGACCGCCCTGTCGCAGGTGACCACGCTGTGCACCGACAAGAGCCTGTTGCAACGGCTGATCGGATTGATGGGGATCACGCCGAGCTTCACGGGAAACTACACCATCCCGGACGACCCGCTGGTCTTCGATCCGGATGCACCGGGCGGCGTTTCGGGGCACGGCGGCGACGCCTTCGATCTCGCCACGGTCGGGCTCAGCCGGGCCCGTTTCGTCCGCATCACCGACCCGAACCTGTCGATCGGGATCCCGGGAGCGTCCGAGGGGCTCGACCTCGACTCCGTCGTCGCGCTGCACGCGCGGCCGCGGCTCGGGGCGGCCGAGATCGACAGCGACGGGGACGGTCTCTCCGACGACGCCGAGCGCTACTTCTATCTCACCGACCCGGCGCGTCCCGACAGCGACGGCGACGGCGTCCCCGACGGCGAGGAGGCGGCGTCCTGCCGCAACCCCGCGAGCGCGGCCGGCGATCCGTTCTTCGTCCCGGTCCTCGATCTGGAGGTCGCCGACGCGAATCCGACCGTGGTGCGCTGGAGCTTCCTCGGTTCCGGCGTCACCTACGACGTCATCCGCGGCGTGCTCAGTGGGCTGCACGCCACGGGCGGCCTCGTCGACCTCGGGCTGGTCACGTGTATCGAGAATGACTCGACCGATCTGACGACGCGCGGGCTCGCCGACGCCGCCGTGCCGCCACCCGGCGCGGCGTTCTTCTACCTGGTGCGGCAGAACCCGCCCGGGAGCGGCCTCGGATACGGCTACTCCTCCGCGCACGACACGCGCGTTCCGGCGTCGGGCGACTGTCAATGACTCGGCGCTCGATTCTCGTGCTGGCGCTTGTCCTCCACGCCTCCGGCGCGCGGGCGGCGGACGATCCGACGGCGCAGGCCGAGGCGCCGCCCGCGCCGCAGGGGCCGGTCGAGACGGTCGAGGTACGCGGCGCCGCCGAGGGTCCGGCGGCCCTGGATGCGACGGCGTTCGCCACCGTGATCCGCGCGGAGGATTTCGCCGATCGCGTCACGTCCGTGCCCGAGCTGCTGCGCGAGGCGGTCGGCGTGCAGGTGAAGAGCCTGGGCGGCGAGTTCGCGACCGTGTCGATCCGCGGCTCGAGCGCCGAGCAGGTGGTGATCTATCTCGACGGCGTGCCTCTCAACCACGCCCTCGGCGGAGGCGTCAACCTGGCCGATCTGCCGCTCGGGCAGGTCGAGTCGATCGAGGTGTACCGCGGCTTTACGCCCGCCGGCGCGCCGGCGGCCTCGATCGGCGGGGCGATCATGATCCACACCCGGCGCGCCGGGACGATCCCGTCGGCATCGGTCTCCACCTCGATCGGCTCGTTCGGATCGGGTGAGGCGATCGCGTCGGTGTCCGGGACGCGCGGTCGGGGCGACTACGCCGTCGGCTTCGACGGGGCGACCTCGAGCGGCGACTTCGAGTATCTGAACAACAACGGCACGCCGCACAACCCGACGGACGACAGGACGCTGCGCCGCGTCAACAACGACTTCCGCCGCGGTCATCTGTCGGGCCGGTTCACGATCAGGGGAGGGCCGCACGCCCGGTTCTCCGTCGCCACCGACCTGTTCGCGCGCCGGCAGGGCGTGCCGGGTCTCGACTGCTGCCGGTCGCCGGAGGCGCGCTCCACGACGACGCGCCTGCTCGTCCGTCCCGAGCTGGAGATGCCGGGGTTGCTGGGCGGGCGACTCCTGGCCAGGGTGGCAGCCGATTACACGCTGCACCGGCAGGAGTTCGACGATCCGGAAGGGTCCGTCGGCCTCACCGGTCGCAAGACCGACGACATCGATTCGAACCGCTCGCACGGCCCAGAGGCAGCCTTTGTCCTTGCCGTACCCCGGCGGCAGGCCATCTCAATTCTGGCATCCGAGCGCTGGGAGACCGCGACTCTCGAGGACCGCAGGCTTCCGGGCCCGACCGATTTGGGGACGGCGTCCCGCCGGACGACGGTGGCGACACTGGAGGACCAGATCGCGCTGGGGACAGACCGGCTGATCCTGAATCCGTCGGTGCGCTACGAGGCTTACGACAGCCTGTTCCGGCCGGGTGCCGCCGGAGGGCTTGTCGTCGATCTGCGGGGCGGCCGGAACACGACGGGCAAGATCGGCTTCCGGTTCAGGGCGACCGACGCGCTGACGATCAAGGGGAACTTCGGCCGCTTCCTGCGGCTGCCCGACTTCATCGAGCTGTTCGGCAACCAGGGATCGGTCCAGGGCAACCCGGCCCTCGTTCCGGAGCGCGGTCGCAGCGCCGACCTCGGGGTCACCGTGGCCACGTCACGCCGGGAGCAGGGCGTCCTGCGGCATGCCTTCTTCGAAGCGATCCTGTTCGAGACCGTCGCCGAGGATCTGATCCAGTTCGTGCCGAA
>DAISWT010000266.1:0-4464 GCA_036826235.1 Acidobacteriota bacterium
TGCTGGGCCCTAACCCCGACGCGCGTTACGAGCGCGGTTACGTCCGCGTGCGCCCCTCGGACGTCATCGTCTTCTACACCGACGGAATCACCGAGGCGACCAGCCCGGTCGGAGAGGACTTCGGTGTGCCCCGCCTGCAGGAGCTCATTGCGCACAACCACACGCTTTCCGCCAGGGCGCTGACCGACCTCATCTTCCAGAGTGTCGAGACCTTCTCGCGGCGCACGCGGCCGCGGGACGATCAGACCGTCGTCGTCCTTCGGCACCCGCCCGCCTGAACCGCCCATGAATGCATCTCGTGTGGCGCCCTCCGCGGCGGCGGGGTACGGAGCCTACAGCTTCTGGCTGGAGAGCTGCGGGGACGATCTGACGCCCCGGCCGGGGCTCGACGGTTCGACCGACGTGGACGTGGCGATCCTCGGGGGCGGTTACACCGGCCTGTGGACGGCGTACTACCTCCTCAAGAGCCAGCCTGCGCTGCGCGTCGCGATCGTCGAGCGGAAGATCGCCGGGTTCGGCGCCTCGGGGCGCAACGGCGGCTGGTGCTCGAGCAAGCTGAACATCGGTCTCGACGCGGTGGCCGGGCGCTACGGGCGGGAGAAGGCCCTGGCGCTGCAGCGGGCGCTCTACGACACGGTGGACGAGATCGGCCGCGTGTGCGCCGCGGAGCGGATCGACGCGGGCTTCGCCAAGGTCGGGGCGCTGTTGGTGGCGCGCTTCCCGTACCAGGTGGAGCTGATGCGCGAGTACGCCGGCATGTTCGATCGCTTCGGCCTGGGTGACCAGCAGCGGATTCTCGACGCCGCCGAGACCGATCGCCGGGTGCGCGTGCGGGGCGCGCTCGGCGCCTGGTTCTGCCCGCAGTACGGGCGGGTCCACCCCGGCAAGCTGGCGCGCGGCCTGGCGCGGCTGGTCGAGAGGCTCGGGGGACGGATCTACGAGGGGACCGAGGTGACCGGCATCGCGTCGGGCGCGCGTCCGTGCCTGCGGACGGCGCGCGGACTGGTGCGCGCCCGGGCGATCGTCCTGGCGGGCGAGGCCTACCTGACCCGGCTCCCCGGGCTGCACCGGAGTCTCCTGCCGGTCTATTCGCTCATCGTCCTCACGGAGCCCCTGGGCGGAGAGCGCTGGGCGGAGATCGGCTGGCAGGGGCGGGAATGCCTCGCGTCGTTCCGGATCTCGATCGACTACCTGTCGCGCACCGACGACGGGCGGATCCTGTTCGGCGGCCGCGGCGCGCCGTACCGTTTCGGGTCGGCCATCGCCGACGCCTACGACCGCGATCCGCCGACGCACGAGATGCTGCGCCGCATGGCGCGCGACTGGTTCCCCTGTCTCGAGGGCGCGCGTTTCACGCACGCCTGGGGCGGGCCCCTGGGGATGCCGCGCGACTGGATGCCGACCGTGGACTACGATCGCGAGAACGGCGTCGCCTCGGCGCGCGGCTACACCGGCCACGGCGTTTCGGCCGCGAACCTCGCCGGTCGCACCCTGGCCGACCTGCTGACCGGGCGCGCCACGCCCTTGACCGAGCTGCCGATCGTCGGGCACCGCTCCCCGCTCTGGGAGCCCGAGCCGCTGCGCTTCCTCGGCGTGCGTTACGTCCAGCGCGCCTTCGCGCGCCTGGACGAGGCGGGCGAGCGGACCGGGAAGCCTCCCTCCGGCCGGACGCTGGCGGAGCGTCTCAGCCGTCACTGAGCGTCTGGCGACCCTAGAACGCCTGGCCGATCGAGAAGAAGACCTGGCCGCGCGCCTCATCCGGCTTCCGATCGAGGAGGGCGCCGTACTCCAGGCGGAACGGACCGATCGGCGTGGCCAGGCGCAGCCCGGCGCCGGCGACCCGCCGGAGACGGGTGACGTCGTAGTCGTCCAGCGTGCGGTAGACGTTTCCGGCGTCGAAGAACAGCACCCCGCCCAGGCTGCCGACGATCGGGAAGCGCAGCTCTTCATTGACGATGAACAGGCCCTCGCCTCCGATCGGATCGCCGGAGGCGTCGAGCGGGCCGAGGTGATCACGGGCGAACCCGCGCACGGTGGTGTCGCCGCCGCCGAAGAAACGCTCCGAGGGAGGGACGCCCGACACGGTGTCGCCCGTCGAGGCCGGGTCCCGCTTCGAGACGCCGAACGGAACGGCGGCGCCGGCACGCAGCGCCTGAGCCCAAACAGTCCTCGGGAGGATTTCCTTGAAGCCGTAGATCTGGGCGAGCATCTTCACGAACTCCGCCTCGGAGCCGACCGCCCGGCCGAAGAACTCCGTCTCGCCGCTCAGGTAGTGGCCGCGCAGGGGGTCGAACGGCGCGTCCCGCGTGTCGTGGATCCCCGAGGCGGCGACGCTCGCCAGCCGGAGGGTCGATTCGTCGAAGGCGGCGGAGGCGTCGGAGAGGTTGACGTCCTGGAGAGTATAGCGGTACAGGGTGCGGGTGGCGTGCGTGATGCGCCGGCTGATGCGGATCGAAGTCCCGACCGTCCGCACGTCGAACGCCGGGCGTTTCTCGTTCTCACCGAAGGCCGAGCCCAGCACGTCGAAGCGTCCCCCGAAGATCCCTTTCTCGCGGTACAGCAGCGTTCCGTGCTGGACCAGCTCGCTGGCCCGCGTCTGCAGACCGAGGTAGCGACCGCTGCCGAAGATGTTGCGGTCGGAGATCTCGTACAGTCCGCGCAGCCGCTCCTCGCTGTCGTACCCGAGCCCGAACGCCTGCGTCAGCGGCGCCAGCTCGCGCACCGCGACCCGGATGTCGCGCCGTCCGTCGGCCGCCGCCCCCTCCGGTGGCGGCTTCGGCTCCACCGAGACCGACCGGAAGATGCCCAGACCGTAGAGACGTGTCTGGGCCGCCTGCAGCTCGCCGCGACTCAGCGACTTCCCCGGCTCGATCCGGAGCGCCTTGCGGATGACGCCGTCGCGTGTGAGAACGTTGCCCGCGATGCTCAGCTCCCTGATCCTCTGGTGCGTGCCCTCCTCGATGACCAACAGCGGCTCCTCGACGCGGCCCGCCTCCGCGGGCGGGACCTCCAGCGGCCGGGACGTGACGCGCGCGTCCGGGAACCCCGCCTTGTCGTAGTACCGGCGCAGACGGACGAGCGCCGCGTCCAGCAGCCCGGCGGTGTACGGCCGCCCTTCGGGAAGCGCCGCCGTCTTCTCGAGCACCGCGGCCGCGACGGCGCTGTTGCCCTCGAAGCGCGGGCGGCCGAAGACGACCTGGGGACCCTCCTCGACATGGAACGTCACCACCGCGTGGCGTCCCGAGTCATCGAGGGTCACGGCCGGCCCGGGGACGGAGACCAGGGGGAAGCCGCGCGACAGGTACAGCACCCGGATTGCCGCGGCGTCCTCCTCCAGAACGGCGTCGCGCACGAGCCCGCGGGAGAACCAGCCGTCCGGGGTCGTGCGGATCACCTTGCGGATCTCCCTCTCCGGAAGCTGTCCCGTCCCGGCGATACGCACCTCCTCGGCCCGCGCCCTCGGGCCGCGGCGCACCGCGAAGCGCACCTTGAACAGGCCGGGCTCGTTGCGCAGCACCTCCGCGGCGACCGAGACCTTCAGGTAGCCGCGATCGCGGAACCGCTTCTCGATCTGGGCGCGCGCCTGCTCGACGATGTCGTCCATGAACAGCCCCTTCTGCCAGATCGGCGCGATGTCCTGCCGGAGGCCGCCCTTGCCGTGCGTGCCCCGGATGTCGATCGCGACGCGCGGTCCGGCGTGCACGTGAAACGTCAGGTCGACCGCGCCGCCCGCCCCGGGCGTCTCGTGGGAATCGACCTCGGCCATCAGGTAGCCGCGCCGGCGGTAGAACTCGACGAGACGGTCGATCCCGTCGTTGATCGCGGCGCGGTCCCGCGCCCTCCCCGCCCTCACCCGCAGGCGTCGGCGCACCGACCGCTCCCTGAGGCGCAGCTCCCCTTCCAGGCGGATCGCGCCCAGCGGCGGCGCGGCCGCCGCCGGCTCGACGATGCCCGGCGCGGCCGGCGGCTTGCCCCGCAGGATGTACTTGAAGTCACCGCCCACCGATCCGTCGCGATCGCGGATGCTGGTGAAATGGAAATCGCGGTCCAGCGCGTAGTCGAGCTGGTAGACCGATCCCTGGGTCGACCCCACGTCGTTCGAGTAGGCGACGAACAGGTCCGGCGTCACCTGCTTGCCGACCGTAATCCGGGTGGTCGGATCACCCTTGGCGTTCACCTGCATCGGGTCGATGCTCAGGACGTCGAGGCCCGCCCGGCCGGAGACCCGTCCCGTCAGCTCACCGGTGAGCTGACCGGTGACCGACGAGATCGTCTCCTCCGCGAGAGTCCCGCTCTCGGTGCTCACCGGCCCCAGCGTCCGGCCGGTGAGCAGGAGCGCCACGATGTCCTGCTCCGGGAGCGGCGGGTTGCTCGTCAGCTCGTAGTGGAAGTCGTCCAGGGTCCCCTCGGCCTGCAGCGTCACCTGGTACTCGGAGACCTGCGTCTCCGCCTGGAGGTCGAAGA
>DAISWT010000267.1:0-4436 GCA_036826235.1 Acidobacteriota bacterium
GGATGGAGGAGTTGGTGTAGTCGACCTCGCACTGCAGGCCGTCGCCTCCCAGGATGGTCTGCCATCCCGAAGGGTCCCCCGTCTTCGTGCGCAGCGTTCCCGTGTCCTGGCTGCCGCCGAATCGCTGCTGCGGCAGGAGTCGGTCGATCCCCAGATCGTAGAGCTGGGTGATCGGCAGGGTGACGGCATGGTCCCAGCTCGAGCCGCCGTTGCGGCTGCGGAAGAAGCCGGCGTCGTTCCCCGCCAGGAACCCGCGCGTCGTGATGATCAGGTCATGCCAGTCGGGATGCACGTTGGCCGCGATGATCGAGAAGCTCGCCCCGCCGTCGGTGGACTTCAGCAGGTTCGAGTCGAGGACGTAGACGGTGTTCGGATTGGCCGGGTCGACCCGGATGTTGCCGAAGTAGTAGCTGAATCCGTTGAGGAACAGCGAGGTGGCGCTCAGGCGGACCCAGGTGTCGCCGGTGTCGGTGGTCCTGTACAGACCGAAGAGGTTTCCCCGCCCGTCGATGACCAGGGCGTAAACGGTGCTCGGGCTCGAGCGCGAGACGGCGAGACCGATGCGGCCGACGTCCGGTCCGAGCGGAAGCCCGTTCGTCATCCTGTTCCAGGTGGACCCGCCGTCGGTCGAACGGAACACACCGCTGTTCGGCCCGGCGATGTACCAGGACGATCCCAGGCTCTGCCGCTGCCAGATGGCGGCGTAGACCCGGTCCGGATTCGCGGGATCGATGGCGACGTCGATGCCGCCGGAATCGTCGGCGACATACAGGACCTTCTCCCAGGTGGCCCCGCCGTCGAGTGAACGGTAGATGCCGCGGCTGGAGTCCCGGCTGAACCAGTCGCCGCCACCCGCCACGAAGACGCGCCGCGGGTCCAGAGGGTCGAGGGCGATCCGTCCGATGCGGCGTGTCTCGGCAAGACCGAGACCGATCCAGGTCGCCCCCCGGTCGGTGGTCTTGAAGACGCCCTCGCCGTCGTACGAGAACCCGCCGCCGTTGTCCTCCCCCGTTCCGACGTACGCGGTGCCCGAGTCAACGGGGTGCGTGGCGATCGACCCGATCGACAGCGCCGTCTCGCCGTCGAAGACGGCGGTCCAGCTCGTCCCGCAGTCCGTCGAGACGAACACCCCGCCCTCGGCGGAGCCGAGCCAGAGGTGGTTGCCGTCGTTCGGATCGACGCCGAGCGCGGTGACCCTCCCGCCGATGTTGATCGGCCCCGCGCTGAGCCAGGATCCGGGAGCGGACGCGAGGATTCCCCGCGCGCGCGCCTGCTCCAGCGCCCGGGCGCGTGCCCGGGCGGGGATGGCGCCGTCCCCGCTCAGACGCTGGTTCAAGAACCATGATGATGGGAAACGCCGCTCATCGCCTTGGGTGCCAGGAGCCGCGCAGGCGGCCAATCCGCAGATCGCTGCGGCCAGGATGGACGACGCCTGCAGTCTGATGGCGATCTTCGTGGTGCCGGGCATGTGCGGCACACCGCGTGGGGGTGAGAGCCCGCGCCCCGCCCCGTGCGCCAAACATACCCCGGAACCGGCCTCCCGCAAGGAGATTCGCGGGACGATCGATCATCGGGAGCGTCAGAGCCAGACCGAGGCTTTCCTGGCCCACTCGCTCTCGGGAAACTCCTCCTTCAGAAGCCTGGCCGTGGCGTTGAGCTTCGTCGCGTCCCCGCCGGCCTTGTAGGCCGCGACTCCGGCCCAGTAGCATGCTTCGGGAGCGGCAAACGTAGAGCGGCGATCCCGGCAGATGGAGCGGAAGATCGTCTCCGCCTCTCCGAAGGCCTGGCGCTGGAAGGCCAGCTTGGCGCGGCCCATATCGAGCTGCGCCAGGAAATCGTCCACCGGTAGAAAGCCTTCCACCCGGTGCCTCTCGTTCCCCTCGGGGTCAAGCACGATCAGGGTCGGGGTCCACTGGGCCCCGAACCTCTCGAACGTCTGCTTCTGCTCCTTGATGTGAACCTTGACGGGAATGAAGCTCGAGGAAATGGCCTGCACGATTCTGGGGTCGGGATAGACCTCGGCTTCCAGCCGAGCGCATCCCCCTCACATCGGGGCGGCGCTGAAATCCAGAAGCACCGGCTTCTGCGCGCCCTTGGCCTCACGGAGTGCGACGTCGACGTCCTTGATCCAGCGAATCTCGTTCATGGCGTTCACCTCCGGGACACTATACACCGGTGCGCCGCGAGCGGCCCGTTCAGAAGACCGGTTCGAGTCGCCCGCGGGACCAGACGTAGGCCGCTCGGGTCCCTCCAGGGGCGGGCCGAATCCGGACGCGGATGCCGCCGGTTCTCTCGAGAAGGATCATCGCCCACTCTCTCTCGATCTGCTTGCTTCCGGGCACCGGGAGCGGCCAGACATACCGCGAGTAACGCTTCCCGGGAATCCGCAACCGGACCTCGGCGAGCGGAGGGGGCCGGCTGACGGCGCTCGAGAAAGATCCGTCCAGCGCGTCCGCCTCCGGGACGGGATAGTCGATCGCGATCCCGGTCCGCACGGCGACCGGCCGTCCTCCCGAAACGGCCACGGCGGCGCCGTAATCGGCTGCCACCGGAGCCCCGTGGACGCGGTGAGGCATATTGGCGACCACGATCTCCTGAACCCCGGGATGGGCGCTGGCCTCGACCAGATCGGCGATGAGCCGGCGGCTGGCGCGCCCGGCGTCGCGCCAGCCGATCCAGTGGTCACCGGCCGACACGATCCAGCCGGCAACCAGAAGCCCGGCGGCCACGGCACGGGCGCGCCGCCCGGCGGTGTTCAGGAGCGCGGCCAGCCCCAGCGCCGACGCGGCGCTCGGCAGGAAGAGGTAGCGCTCCTGGAACGAGATCACCGAGGGACCGACGAGGATCGCGAAGGCGGGCACGGCGGCCCAGGCGACCGCCGGTATGCGGCGCCTGGCTGTAAAGACGACAAGCGTAAGGGCCGCGGCCGCGAGGGACACCCACAGCTTCGGATGCGCCTCGATCACCTCGGTGTGCGCGGGCAGGATCGCCGCGGCGCCGAAGAGCGCGAGGTTCTTGACCCACTGGACCCGGAACTGGCCCAAGAACGAGAGGCCGGGCTCCCCCAGACCCCACGGTCTCAGCACGACGAAGTGCACGAGCGCCACGGCCGCCATCGGAAGAAGCCCGCGGGCCCATTCCGCCGCCGGCGGCCGCCGGCGTTTGTCACCAAGACCGAGGAACACGAGAAACACCGGCAGTATCACCGCCGTCTCTTTCGCGAGCAGGGAAGCCTCGAAGAGCAGCAGGGCCGCGATCGGCAGGGCGCGCGTCCGCGCCCGCCAGCGGTCGTACGCCAGAGCCGCGCCCAGGAACAGCAGGCTGAAAAGAGGATCGGCGAGCGCCGCGATCCAGGCGGCGCTCTCGATATGATACGGATGCAGACTGAAGAGAATGCCGGCGGCCCCCGCCAAGGCCGGGTCTCCGGTGTAGCGTCGGATCAGGACGACCACCAGCGCCGCCGACGCGCCGATCAGCACCAGGTTGGTCAGGTGGAAGAGGGAGGGAGACAGGCCCCAGACGAGCCAGTAGATGATCATGCAAAGAGGCCGGTAGTAACCGAACGGTGTCCGCAGCGCCAGTCCGCCGGCAACCGCTGCCAGATGAGCCCAGTCATCGGAGAGGAACGGCAGCCACAGCCCCGGGAGCGCGGCGACGGCGGCGAGCATCGCCGCGAGGGTCGGGTCGCGCCAGTCGCCGAGACCGGCCCGCGTTCTTCCGAAGCCTCCCGTTGTGCGCGATCGGTCCTGGTGGAGGGTCATCGCGTGCCAGCATCATACCGCGCAGTCGGGACGTTTAGCCTAAGGTGGCGGCGGTTCCTTCCTGCGCGCTGAACGGACGCGGTCGCTTTGCCTGCGCGCCATCCCGGGGATATCATCCCTGCCCGAGGTCGAGATGAGCACGATGGATTCCGAGGGCGGCCGGCGCACGGGAGTGAGGCACCCGTGGCTCCTGTGGCTCCTGGCCGCAGCGCTGGTCGCCGGCACCGGCATCTGTCTCTACCTGACCCGCTTCCACGAGAACCAGCTTTACGGCGACGCCACCGCCACGCTCGCCAATTGTCCCGAGAGCGAGACCACCAATTGCGAGGTGGTCAACACCAGCGGCTACTCCGAGTTCGCCGGAGTTCCGATCTCGGCGCTGGGGATTCCCACGTATCTGCTCCTCCTGGCGCTGATCGGTATGGCCCGCCGTCGTCCTCGCGTCGTCGGGTACATCTTCACGATCGGGTTCCTGACGGTCCTCTATTCCGCATATCTCTATTACGTCTCCGAGGTGAAGATCGGCTTCCTGTGTCTGTGGTGCTTCCGACTCTACTGCATCAACGCGGGCATTCCGGTCCTCGCGGGACTGGCGGCCTGGCGGAGCCCTGTCGGTCTCCTTCGGGACGCTGTCTCGGACCTGAGGCGCCTCGCGCCGGAGGTGCGGATGGCGGC
>DAISWT010000268.1:0-452 GCA_036826235.1 Acidobacteriota bacterium
TTCACCATCCGCATCAACAAGGACAAGATCCGCGAGGTGATCGGACCCGGCGGCAAGATGATCCGCTCGATCATCGAGAGAACCGGGTGCAAGATCGACGTCGAGGACGACGGCCGGATCAATATCGCATCGGTTGACGAATCCTCGGCGCTCAAGGCAATCGAGATCATCAAGGAGATCACCGCCGAGGCGGAGGTGGGCAAGACTTACCTCGGCAAGGTGACGCGTATCGCCAATTTCGGCGCTTTCGTTGAAATCCTCCCCGGTCTCGAGGGCCTGCTCCACATCTCCGAGCTCGCAGAGCACCGGGTCAAGGAGGTCCAGGACGAGATCAAAGAGGGAGAAGAAATCCTGGTCAAGGTGATCGACGTGGACGGTGACCGCATCCGCCTCAGTCGCAAGGCCGTCCTGCGGGACAAGCGAATCGAGGCGGGTGAGCCCGCGCCGCAGGA
>DAISWT010000268.1:470-4374 GCA_036826235.1 Acidobacteriota bacterium
GGGTGACTCCGGCGGCGGTGGTCCACGGCGCCCGTTCGGCGGCGGAGGGCACGGCCGCAGACACCACTCGTCGCGTCATCGCTAGAGAGAGGCGGCCAGGGCCCTTCCTGGCCGGACGCGAAGGGAGATCCGCGTGACCGCGAAGCTCGGCGACTGGCTCCTCGGCCGGGGGAAGATCACCGAGGAGCAGCTTCAGCGCGGCCTGCAGGACAAGGCCTTCTTCGGCGAGCGTCTCGGCAACAGCCTCATCAAGCTGGGATTCATCGACGAAGATACTCTCGGCGAGTACTTGGCCGAAATCGCCCGCACCCGGTATGCCCCGGCGCGCCGGCTCGAGAGCATTCCCCCCGAGGTCATCGCCTCCGTACCCGCCCGCCTGGCGGCGAAGTACTGGATCGTGCCGATCGTCATCGAGGGCCGCAGGCTGCATCTGGCGATGCGCGATCCGAAGGATTTGATCGCCCTCGACGAGATCGCCTTCCTGACCGGGTTGCCGATCGAGCCCTACGTAGCGACCGAGTTCCGCCTGATCCGGGCCATCGAGCGGTATTACAAGATCAGCCTCGGCATGAAGGCCATCCCGGTCACACCGGGGCCGCCCGACCCGGTCCGGTCCAAGATCGCGCCGGCGTCTCAGCCGTCGCAGAAACCGTCGGAGCCCGAGGTCGGTCTCGACGGTCTGCCGCTGAACGCCGATCCCCAGGATCTCGATCAGCCGTTCCTGAGCCCGAGCGGCGGAGCGCCTCCACCCTCCCTGGAGCCGGGTGAGCCGCTTCCCCGTTCACTCGATGCGTGGCGCGAGGCCGATCGGGAGGCGCCGGTGGGGGGCCGGGATCCCGTCCCGGCACGCGAGCTGGGCCCGGATCGACAGGCGCCGCGGCCACCGACCGCCTCCACCCGTCCCCTCGCCGCGGTCGCGGCACCACCGGGCGCGCCGGTCACCGTGTCCCCGATGCCCTACCAGCCGGCGGCCACCCCGGCGTCGCGCCCCGCCCCAACGACCCTGGAAGCGACATCGACACGCCTGCGCGAGTCGGACACGCGGGACGAAGTGTTCGACGCGGTTCTCGATTTCACCGCGGCCCAGTTCCGTCGGGCGGCACTGTTCGTGGTCCAGCAGGAGAGGATCCTGGGCTGGAGCGGCCGAGGCGACGGGCTGCAGCCGGCCCGCGTTCGCAACGTCATCGTGCCGCTCGATCGCCCGTCCTTGTTCGTGATTTTCCGCTCCGGCGGTGACTATTTCTACGGCCCGGTTCCGGATCTGCCCGCCAACGCCAAGTTCTATCTCGATCTCGGCTGCCCCCCGCCGGCCCGCGTCCTGCTCATGCCGCTGGTGATCACCGACAAACCGGCGGTCATCCTGTACGCCGACAACGGCACGGACGCATCGGGCGCGCCCGATATCCAGCAGTACCGCAGGCTCGTGAAGAAAGCGGCTCTGGCGCTCGAGATCCTGATCCTGCGCAACAAGATCATGATGATCTAGAGCAGGCACCGGGGGCCAGGAGCCCTCGGTCTGGCAGGGAGGGTCCTGCATGTCCGGCGCACTGTCCAGCCTGATCGAGGAGGAGCAGAGCGTTCTCCTCGATCTGGCCAGGCGCTCCATCGTCGCCCGCCTGGAGTTTCGGCCTCTGCCGCACCTCGCCGATCTCCCCCGGAGGCTTCTCGTGGAACAGGGCGCCTTCGTCAGCCTGCACCGCCGGCGCACCTTGAGGGGCTGTGTGGGGATGGTGACGCCCGCGGGGAGTCTCGCCGAGACCGTCGCCCGCTGTGCCGCGGCCGCCGCTACGGAGGATCCTCGCTTCCAACCGCTCCGGCCGTCCGAGCTGCCCGGGCTGACGGTCGAGATCTCCGTGCTCGAGATTCCTTTCCGCGTCGATCATCTGTCGCAGATCGTCATCGGAACCCATGGCCTGGTTGTGACGGACGGTGCGAGGCGGGGGGTGCTCCTTCCCCAGGTAGCGATCGAGCAGGGGTGGGATGTCAAGACCTTCCTGCAGGAGACGTGCCTGAAGGCGGGGCTGCCGCGCGATGCGGTTGCCAGAGGAGCGAGCGTCGAGGCGTTCTCCGCCCAGGTGTTCTCGGAAGAGGCCCCCGGGGGCTCCTAGTAGACGACGACCGAGTCCCCCACCTCGATCTCGCGCGTCGACTGCAGGATCTTGGCGGTCGCGGTCTTCTTCTCCGTGAAGATCACCACGAGCTGCCCGATCACCTTCGGGGGCGGCAGGTTGTTGTCGTCCCTCCAGTACCGGGGACTCTGGAACCGGCGATTCCGCCATTCATAATCGTATTTGACCTTGGGGTAGTAGGAGTACGGCTCGCTCGGCAGGAACACGGTCAGGAAATCCCCCGCCTTCAGGCCGTCACCGTACCCGAGGTCGATGTCCACCACCTGTCCGGCGCCGGCGCGCTCCTGGTCGTCGAGGACGTGCACGATGTAGCCGCTCGGCTTGTCCATCGACACGACGGTCAGGCGGCTGAAGGCCGGCGCGGGTCTCGCCGGCAGCGGGGTGATGTAGAGAGGAACGAGCGCCTGACCGGTGCGGATCTCGTCGCACGCCATGGAGATCGCTGCGATGGCGGTGCTGTCCTGCGCCGCCAGGATCTTCACCGACCCGAGTCGCTTGTAGTAGTGCCCGAGGAATTTGTGGGTTATGGGGTGGCGCACTTCGCCCTCGCGCATCACGACGCTGTACTCGGTGCCCGGCTCGGTGTGGCCGTTCAGCCGCCCGCGATTCAGGTAGACGATGTCTCCCTCGGTCAGGCCGCTCTTGGCCTCCTCCTCCTGATTGGTGATGAAATAGTCCGGCTTTTCCTCGCGCGGCGCGATGAACCCGCTGCACCGGAGATCATAGTCGTCGGCGAACGACTCGAGCTTCGGGAGAGTGCGCGGCGCGTGGGCCGTCTCGGGAGCCTTGTGAGTCGGAGCCGGTGTCTCGGCCTCGGGCGCCTCGGCGGGCTGCGGTTCGGTCCCCTCCGGCTGCGCGACCTGCTCGGGGGCCGCAGCCTGCGCCGGGGGCGGCGCTCCCTCCTGCCCCTGGGGCACGACCTCGCTCACGACCGTCGGGCGGGCCGGCAGCAACAGCGGGTCTCCCGGATAGATCCAGTGCGAATCGGTGATGTAGCGGTTCTCGTTCCAAATCTGCGGCCAGAGATACGGGTTCCCGAACACGAGATCGGCCAGGTCCCAGAGCGTGTCTCCCTGGACGATGATGTGCAGGGTCGCGTCCGGTGGAAACGATTCGGGATCGGGTGGATCGTAGGGAGTCCAGTGATCGCCCACTTTCTTGAGGTTCTTCGGGGGCAGGGTCGATCCGGCCTGCAGAGGGACCCCCGCGCGCTTGCCGGCGCCCTTCGCCTTTTTCTTCGCCGTGCCGCTCCGGTCGTCCGTCGACTGCCCGGTTCCCTGTTGCGACTCCTGCGGCTGCAGGGTGTCCGCGGGCGCGGGGGAGGGGGCGCTCTGCGCCTCCTGCGCCGCCGGCCGCGCCGCGCCGAAAAAGCCGAAGAACGCAATGATGGCCGCCGCTGAGGTCAGAGACGAAGAGCGCGCTTTGTGCATTCTCGTATCTCCTGACGGCCGGCCGCTACGAGGACGGCGGGACGCCACGGCTACAAAAATATGTGCCGGCGTCCCGAAGTCAAGAAACACGCAGGAGATGGGCGGGGCGGTGAGACCTCGCGATTACAGATACGAAATCGGCCGCGTACGCCCAGGAAATTTGGATCCCCGATTCAGCGCGCGACTCCCTTGCGTTCCTGGAGATCCCGCAGAGCTTGCTCCGCCTCGGGGCAGCCGCCCTCCGCCCGGTCGATCGCTTCATGGAGGGCGCGCTCAGCCTCCCCGGTCCTGCCGTCGGCCGCCCTCATCCGGCCAAGCGCGACTCGCGGCGCGCAGGCGCGCGGG
>DAISWT010000269.1:0-2688 GCA_036826235.1 Acidobacteriota bacterium
CCAGGTCACGCCGAGGCGCGGCGCCAAGTTGCCGCCGAAGGTGTAGTCGTTGGGAGCGTAGCTCGAGGTCCCCGGAGTGAAGATGCGCGACGTGACGCCGGTGCTCGGATCGGTAAAGTTCTGGGTGCCGAACGGCAGGGTGAAGCTGCCGGAGCCCTTCACGGTCTCGGACGAATAGCGCAGCCCGGCTTTCACCGTGACGCGCGGCGCCACCGACCACGCGTCCTGAAAGAAAAACGCGGTCTCGCTGGCGGAGGTCGGCGGGTTCTGCGGCCCGACGCGCGCCCGCGTGACCCGGAAGCGGTTGGCGCTGTCGTACGCCACCGTCGGATTGCCGCCGATGCCGTTGCGGACGCTGACCGTGCCGCCCCCCCGGGTCGGGACCGCGATGGTGTCCTGAAAGCCGTTGGCGTCGGCGTCGACCGGCGCCCCCGTGAGCGGGTCGCTCACCGGCAGCTCGACGTTGAACGAGGGACCGGTGTAGGTCGCCGTGTCCCGGTACGAAATGTCGTCGTACTCCACGCCGTACTTCACCTCGTGCTTGCCGAAGACATTGGTGAGCTTGACGGAGTACTGGGTGCTGGTGTCGTCCTGGTTGGAGATGAAGCCGATGCCGCCGCGGCGGGTGCTCACGGGCGACAGCGTGAGCGGCACGGGACCGCTGCCCGGGTCGTAGGAGGTCGCGCCGCGGAAGAACTCGAGAGTGTTGCGCAGATCGGTGAAGGAGTACTGGTCGAGCGCCGAGGTCTCCCGGAAGATGCCGTCGTGGTACGCGACCTGGGCCTCCATGAAGAAGCGCGGGCTGAATACGGCGTTCCACTTCAGCGCCTGGTTGTCGGATCCGAATTTGATTTTGCTATACCCGCCGCCGGTGTCGAAATCCCCGAAGCGCGGCGCGTTGTCGCGCTGCGGCCCGCTGGGGCCCTCGGCGGGGTCGCCGAAGAAGGACAGCTCGACCTGGTGCTTCGGCGACACCATCCAGTTGAACTTCAGCGCGTAGTTGCTGGCCGTGCGCTTGCGATCCAGCGTGGAGCCGGCCGACGGGAACGCCGCGGGGGAGGTGACGCCGAAGGCGGTGGCCGATGCGCTCTCGCTGAACACCGATTCACACTGGCTGGCGGCCAGACAGTTGCTCGCGGCGTTGAAGGCCGGATTGGCCAGGCTCTGCGCCGAAAGGTGCGACGTGGTGAACACCGGATTGTAGGCGACGAAGTAGAACAGCTTGTCCTTGATGAACGGGCCGCCCACGGAAAAGGCCAGGTCGTTGACGTCGGTGTCGACGAGATTGGCGGCGCCGGAATCGAGCTTGACGAGCTGCCGCGACGACTGCAGCGCCGAGGGGCTGCTGAACCATTTGACGCTGCCCTTGAAGTCGTTCGTCCCCGACTTGACGATGGTGTTGATGATCCCGCCCAGCGCCTGGCCGTACTCCGCCTCGAAGCCGCCGGTCTTGATCTGCACCTCGTCCAGGAAATCGCTGGTCACGCCGGTGCCGAGCGATCCGTAGTTGATGTTGTAGGCGCCGATGCCGCCGTAGCCGGTGTTGGTGACGTTCACGCCGTCGATCAGGTAGGTGTTCTCCAGCCCGGAGGCGCCGCCGATCGAGTAGTTGCCCTGCCCGGTCCCCAGCCCGCTGACGACACCCGCCGCGACCGCGTAGGTGTCGGTGAACGAGCGGCCGATCGGCACGGCATCGGCGAAGTCGCTGTACTTGATGTTGGTGCCGGTGGACGTCGAGCGGATGTCGACCAGCGGTGTCTGGCCGGTGACCGTGATGGTCTCGGTCTTGCCCGGCTCGAGCGTGAAGTCGAGGGCCGTCCTCTGGTTCAGCCCGACCGCGACGTCGTTGTGGATCACGGTGGTGAACCCGCCGGGCGCCTCGGCCCGGACGGTGTAGGTCGATGGACGCAGGAACGGCAGGATGTAGCTGCCGTTGACGTCGGTCTCGGCGGTCCGCGTGCCGAACTGCGACGTCGCGATGATGACCGCGCCGGCGATCGCGCGTCCCGTCGGATCGGTGACCTTGCCCGCCAGAGTCCCGGTCGTCAAATCCTGGGCCGGCGTCGGAGTCACCGTGACCAGGAGCGCCAGTAACAGCGCCACGCAGGTGATGCCGCTCCTCATGATGTCCTCCTCCCCTCCTGTCGAAGTCGTCACCGGCCGCCGGCTTCCGTCATCGGATCCGCCGGGGAAACGGTTACCGACGCAATCACGCAATCGCAATATAGGGCCCGCGAATCGGAACGCAAGGCGGCGCGCGGAAATGTCGAAAGCGGATTACGGAAACGTTATGGAGCGGCCGTCGGGAGATTGAGGAGGGCGCGCAGCTCGCCTCCCAGCTTCGCGTCGATCCGCTCCAGCCGGTCGCACTCCTCCCGGGCCCGATCGGTGCGCCGGTCGGCGTAGAGCGCGAGCGCGAGCTGGTAGCGGGTCTGCGCGTGGCCCGGATCGATCCGCAGCGCCCGGTCGAACGCCTCGGCGGCCTCCGCGAAGCGGCCCGCGGAGCCCAGGGCGACCCCGAGGTTGAAGTGGGCGACGCGCAGACGCGGGCTGAGCCCCGCGGCGCGCGCGAAATCCTGGATGGCGGCCTCGGTCCGGCCGATCCTGAAGCGCCGGCTGCCGCGCTCCACGAGCAGGACGTCGGACTCGCCGCCGAGCCGCGCGGCGTCGTCGAGCAGCCGCAGCGCC
>DAISWT010000269.1:2738-4369 GCA_036826235.1 Acidobacteriota bacterium
CCCCGCCGGCGTGCGCGCGAATTCGTCGGGAGGCGGCTGCGCCAGCGCGTCCGGCAGCGCGCGCCCCGGGCGGCCGGCGGCGATCTCGATCGCCGCTCGATCGATCGGGACCGCGCAGGCGAACAGGCGATCGGCGCCGGCCGGCGGGGGAAGGATCGATCCCAGAAGACGGTGTCGCCGATCGAGAAGGAAGCCGGCGCTCGCGCCGCCCCCGTCGGGAATCCTGATGCGCATCAGCTCGGGACCCGATCCGGTGCTGATCCGGCGCTCCAGGCGGGCCTGGAACAGCCGCGGACGGTAGCCGTCCCGGTTCCTGATCCCGATCAGCGAATCGCCGTCGGCGGGAAGCGGAGCGATGCCGTGCGGCGCGGTGGATCCGGCATCGGCGTCCGTCGTCCCGCCCTCGTCGCACGCCTCGATCCCCGGGGCGCGCAGCAGCACCAGATCACGGCTCGGGTCCTCGAGCAGGATCTCGGTCACCTCGATCGGGAGTTCGGGCACGCCCGGCCCGGACACCGCCGGGTCGGGCGTCGCCAGGAGCCGCTGCCAGCGTGGCCGGCCCAGGGAGGCGCCGGAGAGCGGCGCCAGAACGAGACCGGGTTGATCCAGCGCGTAGGCGACCGTCTGCAGCACGGTGTTGCCCGAGGCGTCCCGGCCCGCCAGCTGCAGGGCGCAGGAGGCCGCGGCGGGCGCCAGGGTGGCGCCGTCGCCGGGTTTCATCCCCGCGGCCATGCAGACCGCCAGGACCAGCGCGAGGCGAATCGGGGGCACAGTCCTCCTCAGGGCTGCGACCAGGTGCATCGGGGGGACGCGTGGTCCGATCAGCTTGTGACGATTTTGCTATCGAGAGTGCGGCCTTCCATCTACGCCGGGCCGGTGCCGGCGTCAAGGCGTTTTTTCGGGGTTCCCGGAAGGGACAGCGAGGAGACCGGGCGCAGGCGCCGGCGCGCGGCCTGGGCGAGGGACAGGAATGAGGTGTAGAGATATCCCATCTGGAACAGGAGGAAGAACGGCAGCGCCGTGTAATGGCCGGTGATAATGGCCCAGGCACTCACGCCGGTGAAATAAACACCGAGGAGCATTTCCGCCGCCGTCCAGGCGCGCCCGCCGAACCCGCGGTACGCCGAGCGTCGCCAGTCTCCCGAGGTCCCCTCCAGGCGGTGCTTCGGGGTCCGCAGAAACTCGGACCGCCCGCCGCGGAGGGCCGCGCAGACCGCCCGCGCGTTGTTGAGACTCAGACCGATACCGAGCGACATCAGGAACGGCAGGTAGGCCAGCGTGGAGGGCCAGTCGTCCCGCAGCTCGCGCTGGGCGCACAGGTAGAAGGTGGAGATCGACAGGGTCGACATGAGGAACAGCGGGAGATCGAAGTACATGAGCTGGTCGAGCCCGAGCGCCCGGCGGGCGACGACGGCCGGGACGATCAAGATCGCCAGCAGGACCATGAGGGCGTAGGCACTGTTGTTGGTCAGGTGGAACAGCGCCTCGATCTTGACCTTCAGCGGCAGCCGGGCGCGCAACAGGCGCGGCAGGATCTTCACGCCGGTCTGGATCGACCCCAGCGTCCAGCGGTGCTGCTGCGTCTTGAACGAGTCCATGTCGGCGGGGAGCTCGGCCGGCGCGACGACCTC
>DAISWT010000270.1:0-4342 GCA_036826235.1 Acidobacteriota bacterium
CGCGCCTTGGCCGAGATCGGTCCCTCCGGGCGCGCCCGGAGCCAGCAGGACGTCGCGCGCGTCCTCGCGGGCGGGCACGCAGCCGATCTTCAGGCCCTTGGGCTGGACCGTCGGCAGATCCTTGAGGCTGTGCGCCGCAAGGTCGACGGCGCCGGACAGCAGGGCCTCCTCGATCTCCTTGACGAACACCCCCTTGCCGCCGATGGCGGCGACCGGACGATCGAGGAGCCGATCCCCGGAGGTGCGGATGATCGCGATGCGAGCGGCGGCCCCGGCCTCCTCCAACCGCGCCCGCGTCCACTCCGCCTGCCAGAGCGCCAGGCGGCTCCCCCGGCTGCCGATGACCAGGGGTCTCACGCCGACCTCACCGATGCACCTTCGGCTCGGGCTCGGGCGCCTCCTGCAGCTCGACGGCGCTTTCTTCGCCGGCGTCGGGGATCGAGGACGGCGCGGGCGGGTCGATGCCGAAGATCTCGCGGATCAGCTTCACCCGCTGCCCGCCGCCGCTCTGGGCTGCGGCCCGCTTCAGCGCCAGCGTCGGAGGATGCAGCATCTTATTCACCAGAGATTCCGCCATCTGCCGCACGGCCTCTTACTGGGAGGAGGTGAGCGGACCGAGCCTGCCGTGGAAGCGGGCGAGCTCGTGGCCCGCCATGTCGTGCAGGCGCCGCCTCAGCTCGATGATTGTGGGCGCCACCTGCAGCGATTTGGTCCAGGCGAGAAAGGCGGCGGTCTCGCGCTCGATGATCGCCTCGGCCGAGAGCAGCTCCTGGCGCCGCCCATCCAGGTTGGAGCGCACCATCTTCTGGAGATCATCGAGGTCGTAGAGATAGACGTTGTCAACCTCGTTCACCGTGGGATCCACGTCGCGCGGCACGGCGATGTCGATGAAGAAGATCGGCCGGCCGCGCCGGGCCCGGCTGAGACGCTGGGCGTCGTCGCGCTGGATCACGGTGTGGGGGGCGGCGGTCGAGGCGATCACGATGTCGGCGCGCTCCATCTCCTCGAACAGACGGTCGAACGGAACGGCCCGCCCCCCCAGGCCGCGCGCCAGCTCATCCGCGTGCTGGAAGGAACGATTCGCGACGGCGACCGTCCGCACACCGTGACCGATCAGGTGCTGGGCCGCCAGACGCGCCATCTTTCCGGCCCCCACGATCAGGCCCATCCTGTCTTCGAGCCCGCCGAAGATGTCGCGGGCCAGCCCGACCGCCGCGTAGGCGATCGACACGGGGTTCCGGGAGATTCCGGTCTCGCTCCGGACCTTCTTCGCGACCATGAAGGCGCGCCGGCACAGCGCGTCGAGGACCGCGCCCAGCGCTCCCGCCCGTCCCGCCAGGGCATGGGCTTCCTTCACCTGTCCCAGAATCTGCGCCTCCCCCACCACCATCGAATCCAGCGAGGCGGCGGTGCGGAAGACGTGGCGCACCGCCTGTTCGTCGCGATAGAGGTAGCAATGCCGCTCCAGCTCCTCTTCGGTGATCGGGCGCTCGCTCGCCAGGAACCGGGCCAGCGTCCCGGGCGCCTCCTCCGGGTGCATGCGGACGATGAGCTCGGTGCGGTTGCAGGTCGACAGGATGAGCGCCTCCTCCACTCCCGCGGTCCGCCTGAGACGGGCCACCGCCTCCAGGATCTCCCGCTCGGGGAACGCGACCCTCTCGCGCACCATCAGCGGCGCGCTCGCGTGGTTCATGCCGTAGAGGACGGGCATGACTCAGTAGACTCCCAGCATGCGGAGGAGGATGAATCCAAACGCGACGATGGTCAGGAGCGCCACCCTGCGGCCGCGCCAACCCCATCCCAGCCGCGCCACCACGACGACCGCCAGGATGGCCCAGGCCAGGACCGCGAGGGTCTCCCGCGGCTGCCACGCCCAGAAGGCGCGGCTGCTGCTGGCGCTGACCACGGCCCCGGTGATGATTCCCAGCGTCATCAGGGGGAAGGCCCAGAGGAGCGACACCTGACCGACGTTGTCGCAGCTCTCCAGCGACGGCAGCTTCAGAGACGAGCGTCCCGGACTCTTGCTCTTCAGCGCGCGGTCGAGGAGGAGGTAGGCCACGCTGGCGGCGAAGGTGATGAATAGCGCCGCCACTCCGAAGATGATCACCGTCAGATGGAAGCGCAACAGAGAGGGGCGCAGCGACGCGGTCAGCGGGATGACCTCCGGCGGCAGCAGCCCCGAGACGAACAGCACAACCAGCACCAGGGGCAGAACGAGGACGTGCAGCACCTCCTGGCGCCAGCGCCAGAAGGCGGCCAGATAGGCGGCCACCGTGCTCCAGGCCAGGGCCGAGAGAACCTCCGGCAGGGTCCCGAGCGGGCAGCGCTTCAGGCTGACGCCCAGCGCGATCAACGCCGCCGTGTGGGCGACCCAGCCCAGTCCCGCGAGCCATGGCGTGCGCCGTCCCACCTGGCGACGCGCCAGGACCGGCACGAACGACATGACGAATCCGAGACTGTAGAAGACGAGGGCGATCCTGAGAAGGACCAGGCTCCAGTCCATCGAAGCTCCGTGCATGAACGTGGGCACGACTCTTCGTGCTGGGCGAATTCTAGCATGCGCTTCCCGCGGCCATCAATCGCGGCCTGGCGCGAAATCCTTGAGAATGAGCGCGTTGCCCGGATGCGCTTCATCTTGATCCGGCGCGGTGGGGATGCTAGGATGGGCCCCACTTGGGGAACCAGCAGTTGATTCGCGGGATCATCTTCGACTTCGACGGCACGCTGATCGATTCCTACGAGGCCATCGCCGAAAGCCTCAATCACGTCAGGGCCACTTTCGCCTTGCCCGCCTTCGCTCTCGAGCAGGTGCGCCCCATGGTCGGCCACGGCCTCGAGCACCTGATCGCGGAGGCGGTCGGCCCCGAGCGCGTCGAGGAGGGTGTGCGTCTGTTCCGGCAATCGTACGCCCAGATCTGCGAACGCAAGACCAGCATCCTGCCCCAGGTGAAGCAGACGCTCGATGCCCTGGACGGGCGCGGCTACCAGATGGCGATCGCCAGCAACAAGCCGTCCTACTTCGCGCGGGACATCCTGAAGGCCCTCGAGATGGATCACCTGTTCGCCGAGGTCCTGGGCCCGAACGACGTCGACAGGCCGAAGCCGGACCCCGAGATGCTGGAGATCATCATCATGCGGATCGGGCTGTCACCCGAGGAGGTCGTCTACGTCGGCGACATGCCACTCGACGTCGAAGTCGGACGCCGCGCCGGCATCGCCGTCTACGCCGTCCCGACCGGCTCCGCGACGCGCGATGATCTGCTGCAGGCGAGACCCGACCGCCTCCTGCACCGCTTCGGCGATCTTCTGGCCATCCTCCCCTCCCTCTCCGGACCGCGCTGAGCCCCGGGCCGTGCGGCGCGCTCAACGCGTCCAGGCCCAGAGGTCACGATCGAATCGCCAGATCCGGAGACGGCCGGTGGCGCCGTAGACGACCACGGCCGCGACCGCGTCCCGGCCGTCGCTGAGGTACAGGGTGCCACCGCTCGCAGTCCCCCGCGGTGTGAAGGTGATGATGTCGGACCGGCCGAAGCGCACCGGGTCGGATCCGGGCGTAAGGACCCCCGAGCCGGGCGGGACCTCCGGGATCGCCTCGGCCAGGAGACCGAAGTCGATTCCCTCGTAGCGGGAGCACAGGTCGCGGGGTCCCCCGATCAGGGGATCGCGCCCCGACGCCACATCGTCGGCGCGCACCCCGTCCCCGTCGCCGTCGGCATAGAAGGCGTACAGGTAGCGCCCGCCCGACCAGGTCAGGCGCATGGCCACGCTGCGGTGGGAGGCGATCGCCTCCGAGCGCAGCCGCGCCAACTCCTGCTGCAGGTCACGCGCCGCCGCGGCCACGCGGCCGCGCGACAGCGCCGCCAACAGGGCCGGTGCGGCGGCCACCGCGAACAGCCCGAGCAGGAGGAGGGCGAGGGAGGCCTCGAGGAGGGAAAAGCCTCCCTCGCCCCGTGCAGCGCCGGTCAGTTCTTGCCGATCGTCAGACGGTCCTTGATCCTCTCGAAGGTCTTCTCGCCGATCCCGCGGACGTTGACGATGTCCTCGACCTTCTTGAAGGGACCGTTCTTCTGCCGGTACTC
Source organism: Acidobacteriota bacterium (assembly GCA_036826235.1). Lineage (GTDB taxonomy): Bacteria > Acidobacteriota > Polarisedimenticolia > Gp22-AA2 > Gp22-AA2 > Gp22-AA3. The sequence continues at coordinate 4,080 of DAISWT010000270.1, forward strand.
GACGATTCTCGCGGCGTACGCCTTGCCGATGCCAGGCAGCGTCACCAGTTCGTCGACCCCGGCCGTGTTGATGTTGACCTTCTCGCCGGAGATGGGCGCCGGCGGCGTGGCGCCACGCGCGGCGGCGGGCGCGAGGACGAGCGCCGCGATCGCGAACATCAGGACTGCTCCGAGAAACTGCACACTCCGTCGTGTCATGGGACCTCCCTGGAAGAAGGGTAAATCTTGGGGGAGGGGGGATCATCGGATCCCCCACCCGCGTC
>DAISWT010000271.1:0-4332 GCA_036826235.1 Acidobacteriota bacterium
GTCCTGCTGCGGCACCGGAGCCAGCCCGGCCCGACCGGCCAGGACGTCCTGACGGCCGATCTGGCCGACCCGGAGCGCGTCGCGATGGTGCTCGACCTGGTCCGCCGGGCGCACGGGCCGATCGGAGGGCTGGTGCACCTCCTGCCGCTCGGTCTCGACCCGGACCCGGGCGAGATCGGCGCGGTGGCATGGAAGAGTCGTCTGGATATCGAAGTCCGCTGTCTGTTTCTGCTGGCGCGGGCGGCCCGCCCCGACTTCAAGGATGCCGGCCGCTCCGGGCGGCTGGTCGCCGCCACAGCGATGGGAGGAGCGTATGGTCTGGATCTCCCGGACGGTCGGGGGTTCTTCGCGGGGCAGGCCGGTGTGACCGGTCTCGTCAAGACGCTGGCGCGGGAGTGGCCCGGGACCGGCTGCAAGGTGATCGACTTCGAGGCGACCGCCGCGCCCGCGAGGCGCGCGGCGCTGGTGCTGCAGGAGATCGCCGCCGGGGACGACGAGGTCGAGGTCGGCTACAGGGGCCCGCGGAGACTCGTGCTGCGACCGCTGCCGGCGGATCTCGAGGCGGAAACGCCGGTGCGGCTCGCCCCCGACTCGTCGTGGGTGGTCCTGGTCACCGGCGGCGCCCGGGGCATCACGGCGGAGATCGCGCAGGAGATCGCCGCGCGCTACCGGCCGACGCTGATCCTGGCGGGCCGCTCGCCGCTGCCGGACAGAGAGGAATCCCCGTCCACCGCGAGGCTCGGCACGCATGACGAGATCAAGGCGGCGCCCACCGCCGCCCTGCTGCGCGCCGCAAAACCCGCCACGCCTTCGGCGGTCGAAGCGGCCTGCCGGCGTATCGAGCAGGACCGCGACATCCGGCGTCATCTCGAGGCGATGCGCCGGGCGGGCGCCACGGTGCGCTACGTCCAGCTCGACGTGCGCGACGGCGAGGCCGTCGCGCGTCTGCTCGACGGCCTGTACCTCGAGTACGGCCGGATCGACGGCGTGATTCACGGTGCCGGCGTGATCGAAGACCGGCGCGTCGAGGACAAGACCACGGAGTCGTTCGACCGCGTGTACGGCACCAAGGTCGACGGTGCCCTCGCCCTGGTCCGGGGGCTGCGTCCTGAGGAGCTCAAGTTCTTCGTCCTGTTCTCCTCGGTCGCCGGGCGCTTCGGGAACGCCGGCCAGTGCGACTACGCGGCGGCCAACGAGACGCTCGACGCCCTGGCGCTCCAGCTCGACCGTGTCTGGCCGGGCCGGGTGGTGTCGATCAACTGGGGACCGTGGAACACCGGCATGGCCTCCGCCGGGATCCAGGAGCGCTTCGCCGCGCGCGGCGTGCAGCTCGTGCCGCCCGGGGGGGGACGCCCCGCCTTCATCCATGAGATCGAGCGCGGCGCCAGGGGTGAGGCGGTGATCGTGCTGGGGGACGGGCCGTGGAGACAGTACGCCGCGGCCGCCGTGCCCCACTCTCCGGCCGGGACGCCGAGCCCCCGCCAGGAGCTGCCGCTCTTGAACGGCCTGCCGCTGCACGCCGGCGAACCGGGGACCGTCGAGGTCACGCGGATGCTCGACCCCGCCACCGACCTGTTCCTGCTCGATCACCAGATGGACGGACGGCCCGTTCTCCCCGCCGCGGTCGCCATGGAGCTGCTCGCGGAGGTGGTGCGCCGCGGCTGGCCCGAATGGGAGATCCTGGCCCTGCAGGATTTCCGCGTCCTCAACGGCATCGTCCTCAAGGACGGTCCCCGGCCGATCCGGGTGCGCGCGCGCGCCGCCGCTCAGCCCGATCCCGAGCGTCTGGATACTCCGGTCGACGTCGCGATCGTCGACCCGGAATCGGGGCGCCTCTTCTACCAGGCCAGCGTTCTCCTGGGGGAGCGGCTGCCGCCGGCGCCGGGCGCCCCGGCGCCGCTGCACGACGCGCGCCCCTTCCCGCTGAGCGTCGAGGGCGCCTACGAGCGCTTCCTGTTCCAGGGCTCGTTGTTCCGCGGCATCCGCTCCATCGAAGGCCTGGGCGAAGGCGGCATCTCGGGTACGGTCCTCCCCTCGACGCCCTCCCGCTGCGTGCGCGGCGCCGCGGAGGGAGCCTGGCTGATCGACCCGGTCGTCGTGGACAGCGCCTTCCAGCTCAGCATCCTGTACGCGCGTTCCCACTACGACATGACACCGCTGCCGGCGCGGTTCCGGAGCTTCCGCCGCTTCGCGCCATTCGACGGCTCGCCGATCCGCTGCGAGTTCCGCTCGCGGGCGCGCGCCGGCGGCCACGTCCTGGACACCCAGATTGCCTTTCTGGACGAACGCGGGCGACTCCTGGGGCTGCTCGAGGACCTGGAGCTGAGCTGCAGCCGGGAGCTGAACCGCCTCGCCGGTCCGCGAGGTCGCGCCTGATGAGCGCCAGCAGGAGCGACATCGCCATCATCGGCATGGCCTGTATCTTTCCGAGGGCCCCGAACCTCCGATCGTTCTGGGAGAATCTCCTCGCCGGTGTCGACGCGATTTCCGATCCGCCCCCGGAGTCCGGAGCGCACCGCGTCTTCGACCCGTCATCGGACGACAACGACCGGCTGTACACCAAGCGCGGCGGCTACCTCGGAGACATCGCCCGGTTCGATCCGCTCGAGTACGGCGTCATGCCCCGCTCCGTGGACGGGTCCGAGCCGGAGCACTTCATCGCGCTCCGCCTGGCGCACGACGCCCTGAAGGACAGCGGCTACCTCGATCGGCCGTTCGACCGCAAGGTGACGGGGCTGATCCTGGGGCGCGGGACGTACGTCAACCGCGGCGTGATGTCCTGCATCCAGCACACCATCGTGGTGGACGAGGTGGTGTCGCTTCTGCAGCAGCTCCACCCGGAGCATCCCCCGAAGTACCTGGACGCGATCCGTCGCAGCCTGAAGGCGGGCCTCCCCCCGTTCAATCCGGAGACGGCGCCCGGCCTGGCGCACAGCGTCATGTGCGGTCGGATCGCCAACCGGCTCGACCTGATGGGACCGGCCTTCACGGTGGACGCCGCGTGCGCCTCCTCGCTCATCGCCGTCGACACCGGCATCAAGAGCCTCCTGGGCCGCGAGTCGGACATGGTGCTCGCGGGGGGCATCCAGATCTCCACGACCTTCCCGATCGCGCTTCTGTTCTCGCAGCTCGGCGCGCTGGCCAGGAGCGGACGGATCCGGCCGTTCCATCCCGAGGCCGACGGCACCCTGCTCGGCGAGGGGGCGGGAATCGTGGTCCTGAAACGCCGCGCCGACGCCGAGAGGGACGGCGACCGGGTCTACGCGGTGATCAAGGGAGTCGGGACATCGAGCGACGGCAGGGCCCTGGGCGTCCTGGCGCCGCGGGTCGAGGGCGAGGAGCTGGCGATGCGGCGCGCCTACGAGTCGTCCGGCATCGACCCGCAGAGCATCGGTCTGATCGAGGCGCACGGCACCGGGACTCCGGTGGGCGACGCCACCGAGATCGAGGCATTGCGCCGCGTCTTCGGCGAGGGGGACGGGGAGCCGCGCCTCCCGATCGGCTCGGTCAAGTCGATGATCGGCCACTGCATCCCGGCCGCCGGGGTCGCGGGGCTCATCAAGACGGCGCTGGCCCTGTACCACAAGGTCCTGCCGCCGACTCTGCACGCCGACGCGCCCCATCCGAAGCTTGCCGGGAGCTGCTTTTATCTCGACGCCAGGACGCGGCCCTGGATCCACGGGGGTCCCCAACCGCGCCGCGCCGGCGTAAGCGCTTTCGGATTCGGTGGGATCAACGCGCACGTCATTCTGCAGGAGGCGACGATCCCGAGGGCGTCGGTGGTGCATCCGGAGCCGGTCGACGCCCGGGGCGTCCGTGTCCTCCACTCGCTGCGCGGCTCGGAGCTGTACACCGTCGAGGCCGCTTCGCGCGCGGATCTGATCCCGCGCTGTGAGTCCTTGCGGCGTTTCATCAAGGAGAATCCGGGGATCCCCGCGGCCGACCTGGCCTACACGCTGAACTGCCCGTCCGCGCCGCAGAAGACCCGCCTGGCGATCGTGGCCGACTCGCTCGAGGAGCTCGACCGCAAGCTCGCTTACGCCGTCGAACGTCTGGCCGATCCCGCCTGCGCACGCATCAAGGAAATGAGCGGCATCTACTATTTCGAGGAGCGTCTGCGCGCGGACGCCGGGCTGGCGTTCCTGTTCCCGGGCGAGGGGGCGCAGTACGCCGGGATGCTGGCGGATCTGTGCCTGCATTTCCCCGAGGTGCGCCAGTGGTTCGACCTGATGGACCGCGCCTTCCGCGACCACCGACGCGGCTTCGTCCCCAGCCAGGTCCTGTTCCCCGCCTCCGCGGTCCAGCGCCTCGAGGGCGAGCGTAACACCGAGG
>DAISWT010000272.1:0-3478 GCA_036826235.1 Acidobacteriota bacterium
TCGCCGAAGCGGCTCATCCAGTAATAGTCGTCCAGGACCGAGTGGTACACGCCGTACGGGCCGTCGAAGCCGGCGTCGAGCGACGGCATGCCGATGTGATTGAAGAACACGGTGTAGTCGGAGCCGCTGCCGAGGATGTCGTAGGTGATCTGGCGCGCCTGCTTCTCGACGGCGGGCGCGTTGTACGTCGACTTGAAGCTGTCCTGGTCGGTGGCGGCGAGGGTCGTCGAGTACAGGTCGGCGCCCGTGCGCGGGTCGGGCACGTCGCGCAGGGCCTCGGAGATCAGGCGGCGCATCGTCGGCACGGCCGATGCCTGGAAGCTCGGTCCGGAAGAGGACGAGTCGACGTTCAGGCAGGCCACGCCGTTCCGGGCCAGATCGTCCTGCTGCTCCTCGCCCCACTCTGTCGAGCCGGTCAGGGTCCACTCCTCGGCGTCCCAGTTGCCGAACACGAGGGTCCGTTTCGGGGGAAACCCGCGGCGCTTCAGCTCGCCGGCGACGCGCGCCAGCTCGATCATGGTGGCGGTGCCGCTGATCGGATCGACCGCGCCGTACACCCAGGCGTCGTGGTGGTTCCCGAGGACGATTCTCCGGTCCGGCTGGTCGGAGCCGCGCAGCACCCCGATAACATCGGTGATGGGGCGCGTCTCGAACGAGGCCTCGATCCTGAGATGCAGCCGTGACGGCCCGGGACCGAGGTGATAAGTGAGCGGCAGCCCGCCCTGCCAGCCTTGCGGGACCGCCGGGCCGGCGAGGTTCCTGAGCACGACCAGCGCGTCGCGCCCGGAGATCGGCACCGACGGAATGCGCGGCAGGATTTGCGACTCCTCCGGACGGATGCGCTTCGACCCCGCTAGCGACGGCCAGCCGGGAGTCAGCGGATCGCCGGGCACGATGAAGTCGTACACCGCCGCGCCACGCTGGAAGTGGCCCTCGGGACCCCAGGGACCGTTCGGGTAGGCGTCGCCGCGGACGTAGCCGTCCTCCATCGGGTCGCTGTAAAAAATGATGCCAGCCGCGCCGCGCTCTTGTGCCTCCTGCGCCTTGCCGCCGCGGTAGCCGTGGTAGTAGCGCGCCAGGACCAGCCGGTCCTTCACGTCCACGCCCCGCCGGTCGAGCGCCTCGAAGTCCTCGGGCCGCGCGTAGTTGGCGTACACCACCTCGCGCGTCAGGTCGCATGACGGCGAGTAGGCATTCCAGTTGAGAGCCGCCCGCGGGTCCGCGGCGTCCTTGTCGTCGGGCGCCCCCGTCTCCGGGTTGGTCAGGTGCTTCGGCTCGGGCTGAACCTGCTCGAGCAGCGCGCTCTTGACGTACCCCAGGTAGACCGGGTACGTCTTCATCTCCGTCTCCAGACCGGCCTCCTGGAAGCGCTCGAAGATGTACCGCGCCACCCGGTCGTTCTCCGGCGTCCCAGCGACGTGCGGCTCGCCGGTCAGGACGCGTGCGTGCCGCTCGACACGGGCCGCGTCCGGCAGGCTCAGGATCAGGGCCTCCATCTCCCGCTCGCGGGCAAGCGTGTCGCGATGAAAGCCGTAGATTCCGGCTGACGCAGTGGCGCCCGCCGCCACGGTCCGCTCGGTGCGCATCTCCAGAAGACGCGGCGTCGCGAAGACCAGCGCGGCGATTGCCGGCGCGGTCACGGAGGCGATGAACGTCGGCGCCCTCACGTCCGCCCCGTTGGCGAGCCGGGCGAGACTGCCGCGGGCGCCGGCGCGCCGACCGCGGCCGCGGCGCCTTTCCGCCGGCTCCAGTACAAGTAGGCGGGGAGGCCGCACGCCAGGATCGCGAGACCCCATCCCGATTCCTTCGGCTGGTTGACCAGCGTGTTGCCCAGGACGATGACGCAGATCGTCACGTACAGGATCGGGGTGACCGGGTATCCCCAGGTGCGGTACGGCCGCGGCCACTCCGGGTGCCGGCGGCGCAGGACGATGACCGAAGCGCCGGCCAACGCGTAGAACAGGACCGCCGCGAAGATCACGAACGTGTAGAGCTGGTCGTAAGTTCCCGACAGACACAGGGCACTCGACCAGAGGCACTGCCAGAGGATCGCCTTCGTGGGCGTGCGATAGCGCGGATGCACGGCGGCGATCTGCCGGAAGAACAGGCCGTCCTTCGCCATCGCGTAGAAGACGCGAGGCCCGGAGATCACGGTGGCGGAGATGCACCCGAACACGGAGACCAGGACGCACAGGGACATCAGCGTCGATCCCGTCGGGCCGAACAGGCGGCCGGCGGCGGCCTCGCCGATGGTCTCGCTCGCGAACATGTCGCCGATCGGCATGGCGTAGAGGTAGACGAGGTTCATGCCGACGTAGATCAGCGTGATGGCGCTCATCCCGAAGATCAGCGACAGCGGAATATTGCGCTCCGGGTCCTTGATCTCTCCGGCGGTGAAGGTGATGTTGTTCCAGCCCTCGTAGGCCCACAGCATCGCCACCATCGACAGGATGAAGGCCCCCGCGCCGAAACCCGCGGCGCCAGCGCCCGGCGTCGCGCCGCTCGGCGCCGCCAGGTGCGACCACGACCCCTTGCCGATGGCCACGCCGAGGATCATGAAGCCGGCGAACGAGGCGATCTTCACCAGCGTGACGATCCCCTGGAACAGGCTGCCCTCCTTGACGCCGAAGTAATTGACGATCGACAGCACGACGATGACGGCGACGGCGTTGAGCTGGCCCGCCGAGATCGGCAGCGCGTGGCCGAAGAGCGGAACGGACGCGAGCACGTGACCGGTGCCGAGCGCCGGAACGAACAGACCGAAGTACCTGGCGTAGCCGACCGCCAGCGCCGCCAGCGTGCCGGTGTGGATGACGGCGAACAGCGTCCAGCCGTAGAGAAAACCGGTGAGGTCGCCGTACGCTTCGCGCAGGAAGACGTACTGCCCGCCGGCGCGCGGCAGGGCGGCGCCGAGCTCGGCGTAGACCAGCGCGCCCGCGAACGACAGGACGCCACCCGCCACCCACCCGAGGATCAGAAGACCCGGCGAAGGCAGAAGCCGCGCCACGCCGCTCGATCCCCCGGTGACCAGGAAGACCGCCGATCCGATCACCAGCCCGATGACGAGGAGGGTCGAGTCCCACAATCCGAGCGCGCGGATCAGGCCGCCGCCGGTGGCCCCGGCGTTCGGATCTCCGGGAGGATCGGAGCCCGGGACGACGGGCGCACCACGACCACCGGCGCGCGCGCCCGATCGACTGCCCGTGCCTTCCCGAGTATCGTCCATTCGCGATGTGCGGTGGAGCGTGATTATACCCTCGGCTCCGGTCCCGGGTGAGACACCCGGCCGCTCCCGACGCGCGGACCGGCTCTTACAGGCAGGGAGTGTTGTTGGGGCGGATGCGGCCCGCGCTGTCGGTGCCGAGGATCCCCTCCACCCCGCCGTGCACGCCGGTGAGCAGGTAGAAGAACGCCTGGCCCGAGGGAGGATTGGCGGCGTCGCTGAAGGCGGGCGCAGGGTTCGCCTTCTGCAGGCAGG
>DAISWT010000272.1:3631-4323 GCA_036826235.1 Acidobacteriota bacterium
CAGCTTGCCGTAGCCATAGAACGTGTTCGGCAGAGGGCCGGGCCCGTTGGTGAACGAGTCGGAACGCGCCGAGCCGGTGATCGCCGCCCTGACCTCAGGGCCCTGCAATTGCGGGTTGATCGCCAGGAGGAGCGCCGCGGTCCCGGCGACATGGGGCGTCGCCATGCTGGTGCCGCTGATGTCGCCGTGCTGGCCGTCCCTTTCGGTGAAATTATTGCCGCGCGTGGCCTGAACCGTGCCGGCGAGCGACGACCCGATGTACTCGCCGGGCGCCGCGATGTCCGGCTTGATCCGTCCGTCGCGCGTCGGGCCGAGAGACGAGAAGCCGGAGAGGCTGCCGACGCCCGAGAACGTGCTGAGCGTCGCGGTGGTCGTCGCACCGGTCACGTTGATCCAGTGGTCCTTGTCGGCGTAGGAGCCGGCGGTGATGGCGTATTTCGCGGTTCCCGGGATGCCCACGCTCTTTCCGAGGTTCGAGTTGCTGAGGCCCACGAACGTGAGGAACCCCGCGTCGGCCTCGTTCCACAGGTCGAACGTGGGCGAGGAAGAGCCGACGCTGTTCGTTGTGATCCGGACCGTCCATGTGCCCGTGCGCGGCGCGACGACCGGGCTGCACGAGGAGCTGTCCCAGATCTGGACGAACGCCTCGTTGTCGCCGTTCAGCGGATCCGGTCCGTTGGTGGCGTCCACCT